>NZ_JBXWMI010000006.1:0-272806 GCF_059609765.1 Ruegeria sp. YTSC106 | reverse complement strand
CTTCGGGTTCGAAACGGACTTCGGATGCGGCGCAGCATCTGCACATTGCGCAGCAAATTACCCGACAAGGACGGCCCAAAGGAGACGCCCAGAACATCATCTAGTTGCTGCGGGTGCAGCCCGCTTTCCGGACATTCGCCGCAACGGCAAGGTCAACGACATGTCGAACTTACAGATCGCGGGACTTACCAGTCGTTCGCCTGGCGGCTATGAATGGCTGCCCCAATTCTGTTGCGGCCTTTCACGTCCGATTGCCATGGCTACCCGCACAACCGCTTCGTCACCATCGAAATCAAGGTCGAGTGATCCTTATCGAAATTTCGGATTCCCTCAGCCAGTTTCTCAGTTGCCATCGCGTCACGGTTCAATTCCCACCGGAAAGAGGCTTCGTCCAATACTTGTGCCTCCACGTCTTGAACGCGATCAGACAACAGGGCCGGTTTCAGATCGCCTTCTTCATCTTTCAGCGCGTCAAGCAGTTTCGGCGCAATGGTGAGCCGGTCGCACCCTGCCAGCGCCTTAACCTGATCAATCGTGCGGAACGAAGCGCCCATCACGATGGTCTCAATCCCGTTCGACTTGTAGTAGTCGTAAATAGTCTTCACGGAAGCCACGCCGGGATCATCATCAGGCGCATAGCTGTCGCGCCCCTCTGACTTCTTGTACCAATCCGTTATGCGGCCGACGAATGGGGAAATCAGAAAAACACCGGCGTCCGCACATGCAATTGCCTGGGACAGCGAGAAAATGAGGGTTAGATTGCAGTCGATCCCGTCACGTTGAAGGATCTCGGCAGCCCGGATGCCTTCCCATGTAGCTGCCAGCTTAATGAGTATTCGGTCCTTTTCGACACCACGCGCGTCATAGTCCTCGACGATTTCATAAGCCCGGCGAACAGAGTCGTCGACGCGGAAAGACAGACAGGCATCGACCTCTGTCGAGACGCGGCCTGGCACGAGTTTCGCAAGCTCCGCGCCAATGGCAACTGAAAGAGTAGCCGCAGCTGCTTGCGCATCCCTTCCCTGGCTTCGACAGGATTGTAGTTCCTGAGCGATAAGGCTTTCGGAAACCGGGTCTTGGAATGCCGCAAGAACCAGAGACGGATTGGTCGTACAATCCTCCGGCCGCAACCGTCTTACAGCCGCCAAGTCACCTGTGTCGGCGACGATTTTCGTCATGGATTTGAGTTGGTCTAGAACCGATGTCATGGTGTGGTCTCCTCTAGGCCGTGAATTCGCTCGAGCGCACGGGCAACGATCGCCTCTTTGGTGACCTCGAAACGCGCGTAGAGCTGATCCGCTGGGCCTGAGGCTCCAAAGCAATCAAGTCCAATCACATCATCTTCGGTGCGTACGCAGCGAGTCCAACCAAATTTGGCGGCGGCCTCCACCGCAATGCGCGGTGCCGTGCCAAGCGTTTTGTCTCGGTATTTGGGCTCTTGTTTCTCGAACAGTTCCCAGCAAGGCATGGAAACGATGGCCAAGCCAAACCCTTCTTTTGCCAAAACTTCGGCAGCTTCGATTGCGAGTGCGACTTCGGTGCCTGTAGCCAAAAGTGTGATATCCCGGTGGGCGCCCCAGGGTGGCCTGACTGAGCAGCTTCGATGGCATCGATACTTGAGGCCCTAGTGCAATTAGCCAAGTCTCGGTTAGACAAACCGAGTTGTATTTCCTCCTCAGAAAAAGGGGCTCAGACATTTTCTAATCTCCTGTCCTCGAAACGCACGAGCAATCTCTGTTCGGTGTGGAGTGCCGCGACTTTTGCGCTCATGCTCATCAGATGTCGCAGCCCACCGGAAGGATCGTGATGTCACGCACAGCAACGCCGTCAGACCGGGTCACCATGAACATGACCGCATCAGCCACTTCCTTGCCCTCCATCAACGCTTTGGCTTCCATTGCCTCGGCAAGCTTTGCCTTCGGCCAATCCTCGATTAGCGGTGTGACGACAGGTCCCGGCAACACCGCCCCCATGCGAACATTATGCTCGATCAGCTGACGCCGCGTCGCATGCACAAAAGCCTGCACAGCAAACTTCGAGGCCGAATAGATCGGCTCCCAAACGACCGGAACCACACCTGCTACTGATGACGTAACTACGACGTCACCAGTTCTCTGGGCGATCAGACTTGGGAGAACGGCATGAATGGATCTGAATGCTGCATTTACGTTCAGGTTCAGCACGCGATCCCAAACATCAGGATCCCCTTCGGAAACCAATCCGCCAACATAGGCACCGGCATTGGCGTGAAAAATGTCGAGTTTGCCGACTCGATCAACGATGCCTGATGCCAAGGACGAGACACTGCCTGGATCGAATAGATCGATGGGGAAAGCGTGCGCACCCGTCCCAAGGTTGCGACAGACGTCCTCCAACCTGTCTACGTCCTTGTCGATCAGGACGACCTCGGCGCCAGCGGCGAGCATCGCCTCAGCACATGCCAACCCAATCCCCGAGGCGGCGCCGGTTATCGCCGCTGACTTGCCATCAAGGTTCCACGTCATCTGGTGATACTCCCTTTGCTCCGCACACTTCCTTCAGAGTTTTCGTTTCGATCAATGAGGTGAAGCCAGTTACTCTCTGCGATCATGAAGTCCGCCGGACGGCTGTTTTCTGCGGCATAGGCAGCGTTGAGGAGGTCGTTTCCTTCAACCTGCCATTCCATCTCTTGGGCTGAGAAACCAAGTTCCTTCCATCGCTCTTGAAGGCGCGCGCGGAGCTCACCCAGAGGCTCATCCAAGTACACGCTCAGAGCGAAGTGCCGACGGAGCTTCGTCCACGGCTCCTCATCCAGCAGCAGATAGTTGCCTTCAACAATGATGATATCGACGGCACGCGGAATGATGCGGGCAGCACCGCGCGAAATCTCAATTGCCCGATCAAAAACGGGAACCGCAACCTCTGGCGCGTCATTCTTGCGAATACGTGTAAGCATCGCGTCGAAACCGTCTACGTCGAACGTGAAGGGCGCCCCCTTTCTCGCACGTTGCCCCCGCTCTTCAAGAATGGTGTCGTCGTAATGAAACCCGTCCATCGGTAGTATCCGAGCGCGGTCCGGGCTGGCCCGGTTCAACCTTCGCTCCAGCAATTCCGAAAACGTCGATTTGCCTGACCCCGGGGGGCCCACCACCGCGACGAGCCGCCTGTTTCCAGGCTTCAATCCGTCTAGACTCTTCAAGAATACTGCAAGCTGATCGCTCTCTGTTGCGGACCGGTTGCCTACCAGCATGTGTAGCCGCCATCGGCGAGGACGACCGACCCGTTGATCAAACTTGCGGCATCGGAGGCAAGGAAGAGGACCACTGCGGCCACTTCGTCAGCCCGCCCCATTCGGCCAATCGGTGTGCCGCCGATCCAGTATTGCTGAAGTTCAGGCTTCTCGGCAAAATGCGAAGTCAGATCGGTCTCGATATAAGTCGGCGCAACAGCGTTCACACGCAAACCGCGGCCACCCCACTCCGCCGCTAGCGATCTCGTCAGGTGATGAACTGCCGCTTTTGATGCATTGTACTGGGCTTGCTCCTGCGGACGGTTGACGATTTCCCCAGACATCGAGCCAATATTGACGATCGAGCCGCAGCCCTTTTGGAGCATCTTTCGCCCAAAAGCGCGGCTACACCAGAACAAGCCGTTGAGGTTCACGTCCATTGTGGCGAGCCATTCGGTATCCTTCATGGACTCCGCTGGCAAAAAACTCTTTCCGATACCCGCGTTGTTCACCAGAATATCGATCGAGCCGTGGCGGTCTGAGACCTCGTCACTCAAGCGGTCCACGGCGTTGGAATCCGTGATGTCCAACTGTGTTCCATTGGCCTCTCGATCCATCGATTGTAGCCGCCCTGCGGCTTCAGTGGCCGCGTCAGCATCGATGTCTGCAATTTCGATCTTGGCGCCCGCTTCCGACAATGCCTCGGCTATAGCCCATCCAATGCCTTTGGCGCCTCCGGTGACCACGGCCACTCTGCCGTCCAAGCGGAACCGATCAAGCATCTGCAAGCTCCTCTTCTTCCGAGTGAGCAATCCGTTCGCCAGCAACGTCAAAGATATGACAATGAGGTAGGCTCGGCGACAGGTAGACTTCTTGTCCCGCGCTAATCCCTCGTTGGCCGACGCCACGCACGGTCAACTGGCCTATCCCGGGCACATCGACATACAGAAACGCGTCGCTGCCAAGTTGCTCTTCCAGTGCAACAATGCCTTTCCACAGGCCCTCTTTCACTGAGCATTCGATATGTTCGGGTCGTATCCCCAGCGATATTGGGTCAGATGAATAGTTGTGCCCCAGACCCGGAATCGGCAGTCTGTTGCCACCCTTGAGGATCAGAGTATCATCCTTGTGAGCCGTAACATCCAGAATGTTCATCTTGGGCGACCCGATGAATGTCGCAACAAATATGTTTCGAGGGCGGTCATAAAGCTCCAGCGGTGACGCATATTGCTCGACTCTGCCCGCATTAAGAACTGCGATCCTGTCTGCCATTGTCATCGCTTCGATCTGGTCGTGGGTGACGTAGACCATCGTTGTCTTCAGCGAGTTGCGCAGGCCAATAAGCTCAACCCGCATCTGCACCCTCAACGCCGCATCGAGATTGGACAACGGCTCATCGAAGAGAAACGCCTTTGGATCGCGCACGATGGCCCGGCCAATTGCTACCCTCTGCCGCTGCCCTCCTGAAAGTTCGCGCGGATAACGATCCAGAAGTTCACCGAGAGACAGTATCCGCGCAGCCTCCTGCACCTTTTCTTCGATGAGCGGTTTGGGCGTCTTGGCGACCTTGAGGCCAAAGGCGATGTTGTCGCGCACCGTAATGTGCGGAAACAGGGCATAGGATTGGAAGACCATTGCCAACCCTCGCTCCGAAGGACGCAAGTTTGTGACTTCCTGTTCGTCGATCAGAATTCGACCTCCGTCGATGTCTTCCAGTCCGGTGATCGAACGCAACAGCGTTGACTTGCCACATCCAGAAGGTCCAACGAAGACAACGAATTCCCCGTCATTGATTTCGAGGCACACGTCTTTCAAGACATGGACAGCCCCGAAATGCTTATTGAGGTGGTCAAGTACGATTCTGCCCATCAGCTCACCTCCTGAACTTCAAAACCTGCTCGAACAGCTTGCGTTTCGGCGGCAGCCTTCAAGCCGTTCCGAATGAACTCTACAGCGTGTCTTGCAAGGTCATCGCTGTCGTCCCAGAGGTTTCGCCATACGCCAAGTATGTCGCTCAGCGGCGGCCCGGAGACTGCCGAAGAAAAGGACTCAAAAGCGATTGGGCCATCATACCCGATTTCTGCCAGACTTCGGAAAGTATCGGAGAAATCAACGGAACCGCTCCCAAGGTATCCTCTATGACTTTCGCCGATGTGGAAGTACCCTAAGACGTCGCCCGTCCGCCGAATTGACTGCCCGGGGTCAGCTTCCTCGATGTGCATGTGGTAGGTGTCGAGATGAACCTTGGCGTTGGGAGCCCCGATACGTTCGCACATTTCGATCGCCTGAGCTGCGGTGTTCAACACGTTCGTCTCATACCGATTCACCACCTCAAGCCCGATCGTTATGTCGCTCTTCTGCGCCTCCTCGCAGACGCGCTGAAGCACATCGACCGCGCCGTTCAGGCCATCGCTCGTCACAGGATGCATGTATTTTTGAAATGCGGAATACAGAATTCCGCAGACATGCGTAGCGCCAATCTCCTGAGCGGCAGTCAGCGCTTCCATCAGGCGCGCCTCGCCGCGCTTGAGCGCATCCGGGTTCCCGCTTGAAATATCCGTTTCCGCGTCGAGGCCCAAAGACATTGTCGCACTCAGTCCAGCCTCTTCAAGGCACTTTCGGGTATGCTTGACGTCAAGGGAGTGAGGGTCCAGACCCGGGATTTCGATATGGTCGAAGCCCAGATCCGCAGACTTCCCAATGGATTTGGCCGCCCCATCCCGATCCCAACGTCCGGTCCAGACAAATGCGTGGATTCCTAGTTTATTCATTTGTTCATCTCCATTCCAGTCGGGTAAGGGATTGACCGTCCAATTCGGGCGCCGGACCCAATCATGTCATGCGATCCTGCCATCTTTGACGGAGGCACAAGGGTCGCTAGATGTTCCGCTCTCACGGTTCGTACGGATATCCAAAAATCTTGGTTCCGCGCTTTTCGATGAAGTCGCATTGCGTGTTCTCTTCTCGCAGTCGGCTAGCTTTTGACCGCGCCCATGGTGAGGCCGGAAACGATGTGTCGCTGCATGATGAGGGTGAAAATCACGGTCGGAATGGCCTGGATCACCGACGCGGCCGCGATCAACTCCCAGTAAGTGTTGCTCGTCGTGACGAACGACGAGATGACTACCGGAAAGGTCTTGGCCGCGCGCGTGGTCAGAAAGAGAGCCAGCAGCAACTCGTTCCAAGCAAAAATGAACACAAACGTCGCAACCGTTGCGGTACCGCTTTTGGAAAGGGGCAGTGCAACCTTCAGAAAGGTTTGAACAGAGCTACATCCTTCCAGCGTGGCTGCTTCAATGACTTCTTTTGGGACCTTCCGGAAGAAGGACATTGCAACCCAGACAGCGAATGGAATGTTGAAGCCCGCATAAATCACGATCAGCGCACCCATCGTGTCGATCATGCCCACACTGTTGACCGCCATGTAGAGCGGAACAGCAGCCGCAATGGGTGGCATCATTCTTGTTGAAAGCACCCAATCAGCGAAGAAATCTCGCCCCCTGAACTTGAACTGCGTGAGCGCGTAGGCTGCAGGTAGGGCTAGGGCCATGCATAGAGCGGTGGCTGAGACCGTTACGATGATTGAATTAAGGAGAAATTGCCAATTCTCCGTCAGCAGTTTTGTATAGTTGCTCAGGTTGCTGAAATCGGGAATCCAAACAGGTGGGATCGAAAAGATTTCGCTTTGCGGCTTGAAGCTGGCCATTAGCATCCAGATCAGCGGCGCAGCAAAAACAAACATGATGAAGAAACCGGACACAAGGCCAAGGGCCATTCCGCGTTGACGCCTAGTCATTTTCAACCCTCCTGAGGTAGCGGATTGCAAAGGTGGTAATCACAATACTGATCGCCAGGATGACCACGGCCGCAGCCGATCCGTATCCGATCTGGAAGTATTGAAAGTCCTGTTTGTAGGCGAAGAATGTGACAACTTCTGTCGCCGAACTCGGCCCGCCTCTTGTCGTCACATAGACGATGTCGAAGAGGCGAAGATTGTCGATGATCCGCAAAATAATCCCGACGATTACAATACTTCGGATCGCGGGGATCTCGATCCAGGCCGCGACGTGGTACCATTTCGCCCCGTCGACCTCGGCTGCCTCGTACTGTTCTTGGTCAATTGAGGTCAGCCCGGCCAGCATCAACAGCATCATGAATGGCGTCCACTGCCAGCTATTGACGAAAATCATGGTGATCAGCGCGATCTTGGGATCGCTGAACCATCCCAGCGGTTCAATGGAAGATTGCTCAAGGAGGTAATTCGCAACACCAAGTGTCGGGTTGAAAATGTAGGCGAATATAAGCCCGATGCAGATTGGTGTGATCATCATCGGCACAATTGAAATGGAACGAAAAAGCCCACCCACCCGTGTCGCCCTGATCGAAAAGAAGACTTTGGCGGCAATGAAGCCAAGAACAATTTCGAGAGAAATCGATGATACGGTCAAAACGGCTGTATTTCTGAGCGCATCTAGAAAAAGCCCGTCCGAAAAGAGATCCGCATAGTTCTCGAACCAAGCAAATTTCTTCCTGTGCAATGCCGTGAGCTTCACCTTGTGGAGGCTCAAATAGACCGAGTAGATGAATGGAAAAACCGTCAGGATGACCAGATAGATCCCGGCAGGAGCCAGAAAGATCAGCCGCTCTCGAGTGTCATGATCCAAAATGCGACCAGATCGCGAAATTGCGGCAGTGGTGTCCGCTTCGGCGGTTTTCATGGCACAGCCCCCTCTGGGTGGTGTCGAACGTGAAGATCATCGGAAATGGCGGGGCGGGAGCATGGAGGCCCCCACCCCTAGGGAGGTCCCTATTTCAGCAGTCCCGCGTCCGTCAGCATCTCGGTGACTTCTTCGGTGGCATCGGTCATGGCCTCTTCCGGAGAGACTTCGTCGATGATGGCCCGGTTCACGTGCAGGCCAACGGCATCGATCATCTCGAAGGTCAGCGCGTGGCGGGGTCGCAACTCTGTCCATGCCGCCTTCGCAGAGTCATAAAGCGTTGGAAGCCAAGGCTGCGCTTCGAGCACCTCCGCGTCCTGGAAGGTGGAGTGCCGGCTCGCCGGTGCTCCCATCATGACCCAGTCCTTATGCACTTCGGGGCTGGCGAACCAGCGCATGAAGTCCCACGCGGCGTCTTTCCGCTCGGAGTGAGCGTTGAGACACATGATCCAGCCGCCGACTGGAGGTACAGATTCCGCACCTTCCGCATGCGGGAACATTGTTACGTCCCATTTCCCCACGACGTTTGAGATGTCGGGATTGTTGAGCCCCGGTGTGCGCACCGACCAGGCGTTTATCATGGCCACGTTGCCCTGCGCGAAGGAATTGAACCGCTCGTCCCAGGCAAAGCCTTCGACGCCCGTAGGTCCATAGGGCACAATGTCTTCGAAGAACTGCAACATCGCGATGGATTCAGGGCTGGTCATTGTCGGAGTCAGGTCTGCATAGGCGTCTGCACTTCCGGGAAAGTTGCTCTCCCACGGTTTGCCGCCCGCGCTGTAGATCCACTCAAAGTACTGCTGCCCCGCGGCAGCGCCTCGCTTGAAGTTCATGGCATAACCCGAAACGTCGGGATAGTCAGAACTTTCAGTGACAGCCTTCGCGGCGGCCATGACATCATCGAAGGTCTCGGGAGGCGCGATACCCAATGCTTCGAAGATATCAGTGCGGTAGTGGAGCATGTGCCAATAGGCGCCCACAGGCAGACACTGACGCTGCCCATCCCACTCTGCCTGTCCGCGGAAGCTTTCAACATAGTCGTCCCATGCGATGATGGCCGGATCGGTCCCTTCGAGGCGGCCTTCTACCGGATCGAGGCACCCGGCCTCGACGAACTCGCCGATCCAGATCCCGTCGATGAACAGGACGTCGTATTGGCTGTCACGCTGTGAGCAACCGAGGATCTGTTTTTCGTGCAGCGGGTCGTACCCGAAACCGTCGACGGTCACATCGGCGGATGTGATTGCCGCGAATTCGCCGGAAATCTCGCGGAGCGGATCGATGAACGGGTCCGCGATCACCATCAGGTTGACTTCTGTACCTTCATGGTTTCCGAGAGTGGACCCCCAGTCGGTTTCAGCTTGCGCTGTCGCGGCCACCATCAGGGCACACGACGACACCGCCAGTGAACGTTTAAAAGTCGACATATTCATTCTCCTCCTATTGGATTATGTCGTTTTCTTATTGCCCCCGGCAAACCTCTCCCACCCACAGCAAAGGCCGTGCTGGTGCGAACTGGAAATCCTCGGAGGCTCTTGATGCTGCTGCGAAGCAGCACGTCTCTATTCCTCCGGGCTACCTCGGATATCGGAAGTCACGCTACCCTTGGAAACCGCGCTAACGGACGGACGGTAACCGAGGGTGGAAGCTCTTTCATGCAGCACACACTCGAATGCCACTGGAACTGGCATCCCTTCATCGCCCGCTATCCTGCGGGAAAGCTGCCGCCAAGCAGCTTCGACGATACAATCGACCGGTTGCGAAATTGCAGTGATCGGTGTCTTTCGGGCAGACATCCACGCGTAATCGTCGAAACCGACAAGGGCGAGGTCCTTGGGAATAACGATCTCGTTCGCAATAGTCGCAGACAATGCGCTCAAGGTCAGGATGTTGGTCATCGCCAGAATTGCGTCAGGGCGCTTGTCACTGGAAAGGTACTGACCCAGAACTTCCGTTGCGTTGGGATGGCTGGTCCCTGCCTCCACAATCTGGACCTGGTCTTGGCGGAGACCGCGCGCCCGGGCTGTTTCTTGAGCGGCCGCACAGCGCTCATGCATGTTGTGTGTACTCAGAAGAGACGCCGCAATCAGGATCTTCTGACACCCGATGTCCAACAGATGCTCGACGGCCAATCTTCCTGCCGAGCGATTGTCTACCGAAACCGTGTCCGCAAAGAGGGTCTTCGAAGTCCTATCTATGACGACGTAGGGAACCCCGCTCGCCTCGACCAGTTTTTGACTCGGGAAGTCGTCGCGCACTGGGATGACAAACAATCCAGCAGGCTGCCATGCCAGCATGGCCTTCAGACGCGATGCTTCGGTGGTTTCGTCCTCACCGGACGACGCCACAATTATCTCGTAGCCGTTTTCTCCGGCGAGCGCTTCAACATTGCCGACGACGGAAGAAAAGAAAGGGTTCTCGATCTCTGGCACTAGAACCGCGATAATTGGGACCTTGCCCGACCGAAGGTTGGCTGCGGCACGAGTGGGATGATACCCCAGAGCCTCGGCGGCCTTCTTGACGCGTTGAGCGATCTCGTCGTTGTCCGAACGCCGACCGTTCATGACATTTGATACAGTTGCCGTAGATACTTTCGCCCACTTGGCGACCTCTCGTATCGATGCGCGTTTCTTTTCTTGCACCACTTCCTCCCCCAAAGTGGATGGTTTCTGTAAAACGTTTTATGGTAAAACGTTTTATGGCGCAAGATAAAACGTTTTATGTGGCGATCTTCGGATCAGAAACGGCACAAAAAAATATCAGCGGAACGGCACGTTTTTTGTTTTCTTCCAATCTTTTACAGAGATCTTCGCTTTATGAGGCCAACGAACGATCGGGATTGAGATATGGCAGAACGACACTGACGGATCGGCGATGTGTTTTGCGCATGAGCTCTACAAATCGCCCGCAAGCTCCAAGCGAGTCAGGGCCAGCGGTCGAAGCCGCATAAACAGGCCGGACACACGACTGCTTCTGACAAATGCGCAAATCAGATCAAAAAAGTCTTGCTATGCAGGAGCCATCCACACATGACATTCGCTGCGTGAATGACGTCAATGCAAGTACGACATCAATTGACCAATGAATCGCTAATTTCGCACCGCAAAGCTTCAGGCTTTAATATCGGCTGCCTGCCGAGCGAGTTCCTGAAATCGTACGAATAGGGCAAAGCGCTTTCCGTGTTTTTCAACTGTCGGGCCGTCAGCCGGTCGGTATCTGTCTGCGACCCTGGACATCGCGGCCATACTCGCGGCCAAATCGCTGTAAAAACCGGCGGCGCAGGCGCCAAGCATTGCGGCGCCAAGAAGAACCGGTTCTTCGGAGTCGGGGCCGACAACTGCTATGCAAGTCGAGTCTGCGAGAACCTGTCGAACGGCGTCTTTCCGCCCCGCACCGCCAGATACTACAATGTTTGAAATCGGCGCACCTTGGCGGGCTTGCGTTTCGAGGATTTGTCGCAATCCGTACCCAAGACCGCAAAGCCCGGCAATATAAAGTGCGACCAGACTGTCGAGCGAAGTGTCCATGCCAAGACCCGCAATAACTGCTCGTGTGCGGGGATCCGCATGCGGTGCGCGATTTCCAAGAAACTCCGGCACGACATGAAGGGCATCCGCAAGGTCGACCAGATCACTGGCGGACCCGGCTTGCATCAATGCCCTGTCCATCAACCAGTCCGGCAGAGACTTTCCGTCCCGCCCTGCCAGTTTCGCCGCTTCAGTTGCAGCGGGATGCATGCCGATCAGTCTGTCGATGGCCGCCCCTGCAGCAGACTGGCCGCCTTCGTTCAACCACATGCCGGGGATCATCGCCGAGTGGTACGGTCCCCAGACGCCAGGAACGAACACCGCCTCGGACGTTGTTGTCATGGTGCAAGAGGACGTACCGAAAACGTAAGCCATATTCTCGGTCACCGGTCCGAGACCTGCGGCACCGACTGTACCGACACCACCGGCATGGGCATCGATCAGCCCCGCACCAACGGCTGTGCCCGGTCGAAGACCAAGCACTTCGGCTGCCTCCTCGGTCACACCTTGTCCCAGTCGTGTCCCCGGTTCGACAATCTCGGTACCGATGCGGCAAAACTGTTCATCAACAAATTCGCCAAGACCAATCTTACGAAAATACGTATCGCTCCACCCGCCCCTGCCCGCAACATAGGTCCACTTGCACGTCACAGTGCAGGATGACCGCGCAAGCGACCCAGTCGCCTTCCAGGTCAGGAAATCGGTCAGGTCCATAAAATGCCCTGCTTTCGCAAACGTCTCGGGCCGATGACGTTTCAGCCAGAGAAGTTTGGGGGTCTGCATTTCTGGCGAGATGGTGCCACCTACATAGGAAAGGACATCGTGCCCCGTGGCATTGATGTCTTCCGCCTCTGCAACGGCGCGGTGATCCATCCATACGATGATGTCGCGCTCTTGGTCCTCGCTTGGACCGACTGAAAGCGGTTCACCGAAGCTGTCCAGAACAACAAGAGAGCATGTCGCGTCAAACCCGACGCCGTCAATTTCGCGAGGGGCAATACCGGCGGCGGCAATCGCAGCGCGCGAGGCATTGCCGACAGCGGCCCAGACCTGCGTAGACGATTGTTCGACGAAATCGGCGCTTTCCCGAAAGACTTCGAAGTCGGACTTTCCAGTCCCAAGCAGCCGCCCGCTTTCGTCAAAAACGCCCGCACGCGCGCTGCCGGTTCCCACATCGATTCCCACGAAACAAGGCATCTTGTCCCTCCTCTTCCCGGTCAGTTGCGTGGGCGGGCAACGTCTTCACTGCCCTCCGGCTCCGGTCCGTGGCCGTAGCTCATGCGCTGCATCTGATCGATCACTCGCTTCATTTCTGTATCCGATAGGATCGGAGGATCACCCAGCGGAAGGGCCTGCACATAAAGCCGCGCCAGAGTTTCAACCTCGGTCGCCATCCAAAGCGCCGCATCAAATGTCTTGCCAAGTGAAATCTGCCCGTGTTGGCCCAGCAGGCAAGCAAGTCGCCCTTCAAGCGCACTAAGCGCCGTATCTGACAGCTCCTGCGTCCCGAAGGTGGCATATTCGGAACAACGAATGGTGGTGCCGCCCGCGATACCAACCATATAGTGAAAGGCGGGGATCTCGCGATGGTGACAGGCCAGTGTCGTGGCGTACACCGAATGGCAGTGCAGAACGATGTCGATATCGTTCCGGTTCTGCAGAATGTCGCAGTGAAAGCGCCATTCCGACGAAGGCCTGCGCCCCGAATAGGTGCCCGCAAAATCCATTTCCACAAGGTCGTCGGGTGTCATGGTGTCATATGGCAGCGAAGACGGCGTAATTAGAAAGCCATCACCACAACGGGCAGAAAGATTACCTGAGGTGCCCTGATTTATGCCGGTGGCGTTCATCTGCCTGCATGTTTCAACCATACGTTCCCGTAGTTCGGATTCAGTCATTCTCTGCTTTTCCTTTTCTTTCTGCGGCCTCGCGCCAGGATTCGAAGTACGTTGCCAGGCCCGGGATGGCGATGGGCTCGACCGGTTCAAGCGACACAGGCCGGGGTTTTGTCCGGATCTCGTGGTCGGCAAGACGGACGGCACCCGCAACAACGCCGTGCGGTTCATCCGAAAGAACGGTTTCTCTGGTGCCGCGCAAGGCGGCGACTAGTGGCGCGAAAAGCGGTTCTTTCAGGAAAGTTCCATCGAGGACGAGAGTTTCGCCACCATTTAACACGTCGGCACAGGTCGTTGTCAGAAGCGCGGTGTGCAGCAGGGCCAGCGCTGTACGCTCGTTCTGGTCTTCCGGCGGCGGACCCAGAATGCGGCCGCGGCCGCCGCTTCCGGGAAACTGGCCCTCGATATTGCTGAAGCTCGGAATTGCCATGGTTTTCCGGGCAACGAGCCGAGCCAGAACTTCCGCATCGGCGGGCACACCGCGCCAGTCCTTGCCGGCAATGGCCGAGAACTCGCGCCCTCCCATCACCAGCGCACCGCCAACGGGATTGCCGTCCAGGTCTGAATTGATCGTCATGCTTCGCGCTTCATCCAGCTCGGACAGATCGACTTCGAGCGAAAGTCCCACGATCCAGGTGCCGGTCGAGACCAGTGTAAAGTCGCGCATCCCGTCGGCGATGTATCGATAGAAATTCGCGGTGGAGTCGTGGGCCCCTGTCAGGACGGTGATGTCGTCCGGCAAACCGTACTGCCGGACAAGCGGCTGCCGTATCGTGCCGAGTGCTGACCAGGCCGGCCGAAATTCCGGCATCAACCGCTGCCAGTCCTGGCCCTCTACAATTGGGGTCCAACGGCGCTGGGGGACGTTCCAAAGTTGCGATTGTGCACCCATGGCCGAGTATTCCGACGCCGCCACTCCGGTCAGCCACCAACCCCAGTATTGCGCGATGTTGAGATAGTGGCGGGCCACTTTGAACCCCTCGGATTGGGCGCGTTCCATCCACAGAAGTTGCCGTGCGGCGTGGATCGAAGCCATCATCACAGGACTGCCGCGATCCTCGAACGAACCGGCCTTCTGCCTGTACTCCGCATCAATCTCGGATGGGCACGGCTGTTCGTAGTCGATCATCGGCAAAGCAGGACCCGTGCGTTCTGCATCCGCATCATCGCCCGTCAAGACGCCGCCCGAACCATGTCCTACGGGAACAACAACCAGGATCGGATGCTGCCGGCATAAATCGGCAAGCGTCTCCCCCACCCACACCGAAAGGGCAGAAATGTCATGATGATGCCAAGGCGGTCCTGGGACAATTCGGTTCGGCGTGGACCTATTCTCAAGCAGTGTACCGTCGGGAGCGGCCACCCACAGATCGACATTGGTCTTGCCGATATCGAGAACTGCGATTTCGCCGGTTTGAGTCACCTATTGCCGCCGTTCATATCAGTCGATATTGCGCGGCCTTGTTTCGCAGGAACGGCAGGCCCTTTTCCATTACTTCCTCGAAAGACGGCGCGACCGGGCGCCAGATGGCCAGACCATAAGCGATCTGCGGCGGCATGTTGATGAAGCTTTCCATTGCCAACCCGCCCTTGAACCCGATGGCCGCCAGCGTCGCGTAAATCTCATCCCAGTCGCAGGTTCCTTCGCCCGGTGTGCCGCGATCACTTTCCGACAGATGAATATAGCGCAGATGTTCACGCGCATCGAGAATGCCGTTGCCTGCGCCCTTTTCTTCGATGTTCATGTGATAGGTATCGAGGTGGACGAAAATGTTGTCAGCACCAACCTTCTCGATCATCTCGATCGCCTGCCGACCGGTGTTGATCAAATGGGTCTCGTAGCGATTCACAGGTTCGATCCCAAAGGCGATGCCAAGCGATTTCGCATGCTTTGCGGCGGCCTCCAGCGCGCGGGCGATATTGTCGTATTCGCCTTGGGTTGGCGGCACACCGGTCCGTTCTCCGATCCCGCCGTAGGTAACCCCGGAAAGCGCCTCTGCCCCCATTTCCTTAGTCTTGCACATGGCGTCGATCAGATGCTCGATGGCACCGTCCGGATTGACCGAAGCCCAGTTTTCCCGTGGCAAGCCAAGTGAGCAAACCGCACGCATCTCGTGCTCTGCCAAAAGGGCGCGGGTATGTTCGGCGTCAACGATACTTGTGTCCAAAAGCGCGATCTCGATGAAATCCATTTTGTAGGCAGCAGCAGCGGGTATCGTCCGCTCGGCCCCCTCGCGATCCCAATGCATGGTCCACATGCTGGTGTGTACGCCGAAACCTTCCATCGTCACGTTCCTTTTCGTAGTCTGTTTCGCCATCGCATCCCGACCCACCTGAGTGCCATGACGGCAATCAGAAAGAGGCCCCAGACGGCGGTAGAAAGATGCTGGTTTGCGCCGATCAGGTTCAGTCCCGACGACAGCGCCTGTAGAATGATCAAGGCGATGGCCACCGGCAGGACCCGCCCAAACCCGCCAAACGGGTCGATACCGCCAAGGAAGCAGGCCAGAACGGTAACAAGCAGAAGCGCCTCGCCATGGCCGACGCGGACAGAGTTGAAGCGCGCTGCCATCACGATCCCCGCCACAGCGCAGATCACTCCCGAAATGGCATAGATCAGCACAAGGGTTCTGCGGGTGTGAAGACCGGAGTACTCCGATGCCTCGATGTTGGAGCCGATCATGTAAACCGAGAACCCGTGGCGGGACCGCTTCAGCATAATGTGCCAGAGAAGCGCGGCAACGACGAACACGATCATCGGAACCGGGATGCCAAGGATGCTCCCGTGGCCGAGCACGTTCATATACTCGGGGAAACCCGAGATGTCGCCGCCCCGGGTCAGAAACTCCCCCAAACCGCGCAGGAAAATCATCATAGCAAGAGACACCAGAATGGGATGCGCGCCGACATAGGCGACCACCGCGCCCATGACCGCCCCCGAAGCGGCCCCGGCCAGAAGTGCAAGCATGGCTCCGAGAATGAAAGCAACCGGTCCCGCCTCAGGTCCGCCGAACTGGATCAGCACCCAGGCCAGAGCCAGCCCCGAGAAGTTGGCCTGAAAGATGATGGCAAGGTTCAGTCCGCCCGACAGGATCGGCACAAGCATCGCCAGTGTCAGCAACCCGAGCACCGGCATCTGAAAGGCCATCGAACGCAGGTTCGCCCCCGTCAGGAACAACGGCGTCGCCAGCGAGAACCCCAGAAAGACCACGCCGAGAAAAGCCAAAAGCGGCAGTGTCTCTGCTCCGAGCAGGGCGTATATCCTATCACGCAAGGTCATGTCGTGGCCTCCGACGGCCGGCGCGCTTTCATTCGGCTGCCAAAGCTCAGGTTCGAGGACGAGATGGCCACAAGTATTGTCGCGCCGATGATCATCTGGAAGGCGAAGGGCGAGATACCGAGCAGGTTCAGCCCGTTCTGCGCAATCGCCACAAACATGACACCGAGGATGCAGCCAACCACCGTCCCGCGGCCGCCTCCAAGCCGCGCCCCACCCAGAACGACAGCTGCCAGCACGTCCAACTCCCGGCCATAGAGGGCGTTCGGCACCACTTCCTGCGCGATGTTCACCTGCATCAACCCACCAATCCCCGCCATCATTCCGCTCCAGCCGAAGGCAACGATCTGCATCTGCCAGATGTTGACGCCGGCGCGGCGGGCACCCTCGGGATTGTCACCAAAAGCGTAAAGCTGTCGGCCAAGCGTCGTGAGGCGGATCAAAGCCCAAGTCGCCAGAACGCAGACGATCATGACCGCGACCGACAGGTTCAGTTCGGACCAGGTTCCGTCCGCCGCCTGCCGCTCGAAGATGAAAATGCGGTCAGTCCACCAGTCGGGCAGGTTGTAGATATTCCGGCCCTTGGTGAAAAACATCAGAAGCCCGAAGAACGCGTTAAACGTGGCGATCGTGATGACAATCGAAATCACCCGAAACCCGTGGATCAGGAAGGCATTCACCAGCCCAAGACCGATCCCGAGCGTCGCCGCAACAAGGAACCCGATGGCCCAGTTCCCCCCGCCAATACCGAGGAAAACCTGTGCTGCCACGTACTGAACGACCGACGCTGCGACGGCGAACGAGATGTCGATTCCACCTGCAATCAGAACGACCAGAAGGCCAACCGCCCAGATGAGATTGACCGCGTTGTTGTTCAGCAGCGACGTGATGTTGCCCATTGTCAGGAACGTGTCGGTGGTCAACGAAAGCCCAATGACGATCAGAAGCAGAACGACCGAAAGGCGGGCCTCGACGGGATATATGACGAAGACGTTACGCATAGATCCGCGCCTCAAGGTCAGGGACGCTGGTCGAATTTGGATCGTATTCGCCAACAAGCCTGCCATCCGCCATATGAAGGACGTGGTCTGCGTTGAAGACGACCTCGGTCACTTCGTCGGAGATCAACAAAATTGCCAATCCCTCATCAGCAAGCTGTCGCACGATGCGGAAGATGCCCGCCCGCGCGCCGACATCGACCCCCACCGTCGGGCTGTCGAGGATCAAAAGGCGGGGCTCCGTTGCCAGCCATTTGGCCAGTACGACACGCTGTTGGTTGCCCCCCGACAAGGTAGAGACCGCGTCCTCGGGCTGGCCGATCTTGACCGCCAGCTCACTGATCCAGTGTCGCACAAGATCGGATTGGCGGGAGGGTGAGATCAATCCAAAGCTTCCCAGGATACGGTCAAGAACGGAAATCGCTGTGTTGTCCGAGATAGACTGTGGCTGAATCAACCCAAGTGACAGCCGATCTTCCGAGACATAGGCCACGCCGCGCGCGATCGCGTCCCGAATTGAGCGCATGCGAACCGAAGACCCTTCCAATCGGATGTCGCCAGCGTCCGGCTGGCTCATACCGATCAGCGCATGAGCCAACTCGGTCCGGCCGGAGCCGATCAATCCGGTAAGCCCAACGACTTCGCCTTCCCGGATTGTAAGGTTGATATCCTCGAACTCTCCGTGCCGGGTAAGCCCGACGACTTCCAAAACCGGTGCCGCGTCCGAACGATCGCGCGCCGTTACCGCATGTTCGTGCAACGTGCCAGTCATCAATTCACCGAGGCGAAACTGGGTCATGCCCTCGGTCGGAAAAACACCGACCAGTTTGCCGTCCCGAACAACTGTGACGCGTTCTGACACATCGATCACCTCGGCCAGCCTGTGGCTGACGAAGACAACGGCGATCCCTTGCTCTGACAGCGTCCGCACCACAGCCAGCAGCGCATCCGTCTCGCTTTGGGTAAGCGACGCGGTCGGTTCATCCATAAACACCAGCCGCGCCTCGCCCATCAAGGCGCGTGCGATAGCAACGACTTGGCGTTCCGCGATGGGCAAGTCCAAAAGCCGCGCGTCCAGGTCAAGACCTACATCTAGCCGATCCAGCACAGCTTGCGCCTGCGCACGGTGGCGTCGGCCCAGATTGAGACGCGGCACAAGGCCGACCATCTCGTCGAAGGCGATGTTCTCAGCAACGGTCATGTGCGGGAACAAGGCAAGGTCTTGCCAAATCACCGCGATCCCAAGTGCGCGCGCTCGGGTCGGCGAAATCGTCGCGACGGTTTCACCGAAAAGTTCAATCTCTGCGCCCGGATCCGGTGTGTAAACCCCGGTCACGATTTTGATGAGCGTCGACTTTCCACACCCATTTTCACCGGCGAGGCAATGCACCTCACCTGGTCGCACCTCAAAATCCACTGATTGGAGTGCCTTCACTCCGCCAAAGGTTTTTGAGACGTTGCGAAGCCGCAAAGCAGCGGGTATTTCGGTATCTGATGTCATGAAAGTCTGCTCTTCAGTAGTGGGGACCCGCGGAACACGCGGATCCCTTTGACCAAGATGGCCTCAGAGGCCCTTGGCCGCCAGTTCATCCACGGTGCTCTTGTTAATCTCCAAGAGGTTGTCAGTGATGATGTTGGTGCCGGTCGGGCTGACAACGCCAAGGCCTTCGATCTCGGTGCCGTCGGAGATTTCTGCACCCTCGACCAGCATATTGCCCATGGTGACGAAGACACGGCCCGCTTCAGCCGGATTCCACATGAAGCCGCCCGAGATGATGTCATTTTTCAGAAGCTTCTGTCCTTGGCCTGGCGAGAACGGCCCAAGGACGTGGACCTTACCGCCGAGGCGGCGCTCCTCGACGGCGCGACCGGCCCCGATCGGACCTTGGCTGCCGAAGGCAAGCAAGCCGCGCAGATCAGGGTTGGCTGCGATCAGGTCAAGTGCCGTCGAGCGGCTGTCATCGACGCTTTCAGCCACACCATAACGGTCACCAACCGGCGTCAGCTTGTCGGCGCAGTTGTTGGCGAGCCACTCGATTCCGGCATCGGCCCAGGCGTTGTGCAGCGGCACGGTCAGCGAGCCTACATAGACCGCATATGTGCCGGGCTCCTCGGTCTTTTCGCAAAGCAGCTTCGCATGCGCTTCGCCAAAACCATCCGCCGAAGCGAGTTCGAAGTTCCAGTCGACATTGCTCAGACCGGGACCCTCATGCGCGATCACCTTGATCCCGGCATCCATCGCCTTCTTCAAAACGGGCTCAAGCGCCGCCTCATCGTTTGGCACAACACCGATCACATCGACGCCCTTGGCGATCAGATCTTCGATCGCGCGTACCTGGAGAGCCGGATCGGCGGAGGTCGGCCCGATCATCTCGGCGCTGACGCCCAGTTCGGCGGCACGCTCCTTGATCCCTTCTTCCATGGCGTTGAACCACGGGATGCCACCGATCTTGACCACGATACCCATGGTCGTTTCCGCGGCAGAGTAGGTCGCGGTCAAGGTGAATGCGCAGACGGATGCTGCAAGTATTGTTTTGAGTTTCATACTTTCCTCCCAGAGAACGCCACGCTGGAAAAGCGCGGCTATATATTTTGCACCATCGATTGTTTTTTGTTGCGCAATCGATGGTGCTGAAGTTATATGGAAACAGGCGATTCTGTCAAAGGGGAATCTTTTGTGGTCAAAAACGCGGTGAAAAAACAGGTCACGATCTACGATATCGCGGACCGCGCCGGTACGTCGGCAAGCACTGTGGGTGCTGTTTTAAACGGCAGTTGGCGCAATCGCCGGATCAGCGAAAGACGCGCCGAAACCGTGCGGCAGATCGCAAACGAGATGGGCTACGCCCCCAACATGCAAGCCCGAGCACTTCGAAGTGTGCAGTCGCGGATGATCGGCATGATTCTCCCGATGTATGACAACCGCTATTTCGGCGCCATCGCAGAGCGGTTCGAGGTTGAAGCCCGAGCCCGAGGTCTCTTGCCCATGACCTCCTGCACCTGGCGCGATCCGGAACTCGAACTCGCGACCGTGCGCCAGATGCTTTCTTACAACGTGGACCGCATCGTGTGCACCGGCGCCACCGATCCCGATGGCATCGCGCGAATTTGTGGAGAACAGGGCGTGCCGACGATCAATCTCGATCTGCCCGGCACTGCGGCAACCTCGATCATCTCGGACAACTACGCGGGCGCTTACAAGGTCACGGCAGCCCTAATCGAACGCGCAAATACTGACGGGCGGGAGTGGCAGGACAGCCTGCTTTGCGTCGGGGGACGGCCTGCCGATCACAACACGGGCGAGCGCATTCGCGGGTTCAAAGACGCTATTTCCGATGCAGGCGCGTCTCCGATCGACGACAACATCCTTGCCTGCGGCTATGCGGCGACCAAGGCGAAAGCGGCCTTTTCGGCCAAGGTCGAAGCGTTGGGACGCATGCCGACTGCCGTTTTCGTGAACTCCACAATCACGCTGGAAGGTGTGTTCGACTGGCTGGCGCAGAACGAGCGTTCGGCGCTGGACACGATCCTTTTTGGCAGTTTCGACTGGGACCCGTTTGCCCAGTACATGGCCCAGAACCTCTTTTCGGTTCGCCAGGACGTCGGGGCCATGCTGGAAGCCATGTTCCGAGTGATCGACAGCGAGCGCACCCATCCGCCAGAAGTCATCCAGATCCCGCCGATCGTGTTGGCCGAAGGCAAAGGCCGCAGAATACCGACTGGTTAGGGCCGAACCTCGACCAAAGCCACAGAGATCGCGAACCACATCCTGATACACCAAAGAACGGATAGGATTATTTCCCGACAAAAGGTTAGTCGCATTGGCAATCGCAGACGCAATTGAAACATGGACAAGTCGACCTGCTGCTGGAAAACGGCCCTCACTGGACCTTGGGCTACGTATACGGCGCTGCAGTGCAGCTTCCTAAAAGCAGTCGTTCGCTGATAAATGCCCTTTGACCGCCGCCAAGTCATCGAAAACTGGCGATTGCAAGCTCATCATACCTATTCACCTGACAAGTGCGCTTGAGAACGGACTTCCATTCGGATGTTAGTATCGCATGCGCCTACGGATCATTGCCTCATTGTCCTGCCACTCGGCCTCAGCGATATACTTGCGAACCATCTCATGCAGGATTCTCGCCATGCGTGGATGCTCGAACTCGCAAGCTTTAGCCCAGCCCTCGTATTGATCCGCCAGCTCTCGCTCTTGCGCTCCGCCTTCACCCCGCCAAGTCACACCGCGAGCATTGTAGCGCCCGATTGTGATGCCGCGCTCAATTTCGACGCTATAGAGATCATTGACGGCCTCCCGTACAGGTTCACAAGGCCATAATCCATCTTCTCCCAAAGGGGCGTGTGCGAGGATTTCCCCGATCTGATAATCAAGCATGGCGCGATGACCTGTTGGCTCACTGATGCGCCTTGCCTCGATAATCCATTCCTTCAGTTTCTTTGCTTGGATGACACCGTGTTCATCAACCCCAGGCACTGAAGAAAGAGCGTCAATAAAGGTGTTGGCGTTTCTGGCGGCCGTCTTCTCCTCATCGGTAGGTTCCGCATCCTTGGGTTCGTTCTTTCCCCTGTAGGCCATGCGAATGGCCTCGCAGAATAGAGACGGGTTGTCGTTTACCTCGGACTCAAGGTTAGGAATACGCCCTCTATCGAACCTAAAGACCTCCAGATACAGGAACTCCAGACCAGCCATCCTCTCGCGGCCAATTGTGCCGCGGGAATTGAGGATCTTGAACACCTCCTCAATGGAGTGTCGATCCATCGAGGATGCTCCCCGCTCAGCTTCGTCGCTTCGGGGAAGAGCCTGCAGGATTTCGTAGAGCTGCTCGGACTCGATGCTTTTCAGGTCCAGATGGACAAATTGCAGCGCCGTTAGACCGCGTCGGGCTTCAATTAGTTTTGTTACAGCGTAGCGTAGCTCTTCTTCTGTCTGCCTCGCCCAGTGTGCGGACACAGTCTTCCAGTACCCTTCGGACACTGCGCGGCTTGAAGTCTCCACAGCGTCCCAAACTGTTTGCCCAAACCGGCAAAGGCAGAACAGGCGCACCAGCTGATCATCGGTCAGTTCGCCGCGCAATCCGTTGATAAAGCCAACCGCATTCTTGTCACCCAACGAGAAAAAGAAGCCGTCCAGCAGGAACTGTAGCTTGGTCGAAGTCAGGAAGTCGGGATCGCCAACGATGCGCCGGATAAAGGCGAGCTGATCCGCCTCGGAGCTCATGATCTGCGCGAGGTTGTTACCCACTATGTGTGAAGCATTCCCAGAAAGAGCAAGGCGTACGGCACCAGCAACACCTTCCTGCGCCAACACAGCTTCGACGCCCGCCTTTCGTTGTTTGGCGATGCGCACGTCTCGCGCCTCGAAGTCGTGCTCATCGTCGTGAATATCTTCCCACGAGTTCTCTACCCATGAATTCTTGAACAGCCACGCGTGCTTCCAGACGATTTCACCAGGCTCCAACTCGTCATAGATATCGCGCGCCTTGTTTACCTTGGCTTTCGTAGCCGTCTTCGGCGCTCCCTTCTTGCTCAGGCGGCGGGCACTCCTGCTAACACCCACGCGAATTTGCTCCCTTAACCAAGACCGATCCTCGTCGGTGGCCGCTTTTGCCCAGCCGGCCACGCGATCCCACACGCGAGCGCGATAGTCGTCTCCAAAACCCTCCAGGCTATCGACCAAATCAGCAAGTTTCTCTCTTGTCATCGGTGTCCAAGAAAGGGCCAGCTCAAGGCAGTGTTCTTCGAATTTCCAGCGCTCTCCGTTGGTCACCACTTCTCCGCTACCAAAGGCATAGTCCCTCCATTTCGGCTTAACGCTGTAGTGGCCGGTCCGCGACCGTAAGTCATACTGGTCCCTCGCAACCGCCCATCCGACTTCGGGAAAGTGCTTAACCAATTGATCCAGGGCTGCAATCCGCTGCTCTACGTTGGCGGAGGTTTGGGGCATCCAGCTACGGAAGATCGAAAGCAGGCTTTGCATCGCGCTGTTGCCGCAACGATCGTCAGGCTCCAGTTCGCAAAGCCTTGCAAGCACATCCACGACACGAAGGAGGTATTCCGGCGACCATGCCAACAAATCCAGTGCCCACAGTAGGCCAACTCGTGGATTACTGGAGAACAGGGGGTCACCGACCGGGCGCATCAAGACTTGTGTGCTCGGATCATTTCTGGCCAAGTCCCGCTCGATAATCCCCAGGAACTCTTCCGGCGCGGCCTCAGCATACCGCTGGAATTCATCGGATTGAGACTCCATTGTCTCGCCATCCATGCTTGCGAAAAGCTTTCTCACCAGTAGCGTTGCCTGAGATTGCGTATCCACCCCCAGCTTGTTCCTGAAGAGCCCGTTGCCGTGCATCGCCAGAATAACCAAGCTATCGGCGATGCCTTCTCGCAACGCAGAAGATATGTCGCGGGTCTTGCCGTGGATACTCGCTGCCCAGCGTTCACTTTCTGGAAGTTCGAGTGAAGGATCGGGCTCCGAAAGCACAAGGTCAGCAGCCTGATAGAAGCGCTCAAGGTCTTCGGGCGTCACCCATTGATGCACCGCGTAGAGGGCGTCAATCTTGGACACGATCCCTCGGAAGGAACCTATCGACCAGACGGGCGAACTCTCGATTGGCAACAGATTGCCGAACTCCCTCTCGACCTCCGCATATCTGTCCTCACCCATCAAATGGCAAAGGACAATTCGGTCCGCTTCGTTGTCATTCTTCCATGCGCCTGCCAGCATGAAAGGAAACACTGAGCGTGCAAGCGCCTTGTCAGCGCTCCATGCCGGTGACTTGATTGCCTGATCCCGCGCCAGGCGGCGGCGCAGCACCGTGAGAGACCGGCCCGACTCTTCCTTGAGGCGTTCTATCGCATCGCCGCCCAACCCCATCGTTTCGAGGCCTTTGCGGAATGCTTCTCCGCTGAGGGGATCAAGAACAATATCAGCCTCGGTTTGTACCATCGTGCGCGGCACGATCGAAATCCCACCAAGACGCATTCCCGTCTCAGCCAGCTCAACCTCGGTTTCGCGGTTTGTAACGATCGGTATGAAGCGGGATGACTTGTTGGCGAGTTCGGTTAGTGGCCCGGCTTCGGAGAAGACGACCACGCGGTCGCGTATCGCTGAAAGTTCGGGGTCGTTTCCGCTCAACATCGCGCAAACAAACGCAAGACCTTCCAGCACGGAGTCCGACGCGATCCGAAGCGTTCGATCGTCCCCTCGCAAATGTGCAAGGAGCTTCTTGCCAGCAATAATCGACGCTTCGTCAAATATGTCCGGCGTAAAGGCTGGGTCACAATCCGCATTCCACTTCACCCAGCAGCGATCAAGTGACTTCGTGCCACGGAAATCTTTGCCGTTCTCGTTGGCGAACCAAACTTGAGCAGGAATAGACTGTTCCAGGTTCCGTCGCAAATATCTTTGAGAGCTGCATAGATGGAGCCGGAGAGTCGATTATACCGCTAGTTGTATGAACTGCTGAAACGGACGGAGTCCGGGCGTGAATTGACCTTTGCGGATCATATTGACCAATTCTATGCCTGCCAGGACAGACGCAGCTGAAGCGAAAGACTTGAATCCCAGCATGGGTCTGATCCTTCGTTTGATGAAACGGTGATCTTGTTCAATGATGTTGTTAAGATATTTCCTCCTGACCATTTCGATCGGGATCGGACAACCAAAGTTCTTGAGCATCTTGTTGATTGCCGTGATGCCAGCGGTGTTGGCACCACTTTTGTCGATGACGATCTTGCGTGGTAGACCGTTCACCTCAAGCGCGCGGGCGAAGAACTTCGTCGCAGCGGCTTTATTCCGGCGCTCGGACAACATGAAATCCAGGGTTTTCCCGTGTTTGTCGATGGCCCGATAAAGATAAACCCATTTGCCTTTGACCCGCACATAGGTCTCATCCATTCGCCACGAACGGTCTGCGGGACGCTTTCTGTACCGCGCTACTTCAGCAATGAGGCCGGCATATCGACTGACCCAGCGGTTCAGTGTTGCATGATCCAGATCAACGCCGCGTTCCGCCATGATTTCTTCCAGATCCCGGTATGAAACACCGTAGCGCAGGTAGAAGAAAACCGCGTGCAAGATCACGTCTTTCGGAAAATGTGCGCCCTTAAATGAAATCGTCACGGTCCGCTCCTGCCATGTTCCAGCACGCGTTACCAGAATTGCATTTAATCTGACAGGTTGGGGACGGAGTTTGCGACAGATCCGTTTCAGGGGTATATCATGAGCAATCTATTCTGGCTGAGTGACGAACAGATGGCGCGCCTTCAGCCTTACTTTCCGAAGAGCCATGGCAAGCCGAGGGTTGATGATCGACGTGTTTTGAGCGGGATTATCTTCATTAATCGCAATGGGTTGCGTTGGTCTGATGCGCCTCGCGAATATGGACCACCAAAAACCCTCTACAACCGATGGAAGCGGTGGAGCGATATGGGTGTGTTCGCTCGGATCATGACCGGGCTCGCTGCGGAGGGAACTGATCATAAGACCATCATGATCGCCGCAACCTACCTCAAAGCGCACCGCACGGCCTCCAGCCTGCGGTTGAAAAAGGGCGGCGTGGCAGGCTGATCGGACGCACCAAGGGTGGCATGAATACGAAGTTGCATGCCGTTACCGATAGTCTCGGACGCCCGATACGCTTCTTCATATCCGCAGGGCAGGTCAGCGATTACATGGGGGCCAGAGCTTTGGTGAATAGCCTTCCATCGGCTGATTGGCTACTGGGTGATCGCGGCTATGATGCGGATTGGTTCCGCGAAGCCCTTACAGACAAGGGAATAAAACCCTACATTCCAGGTCGAAAATCGCGCGACAAACCTGTCCGGTACGACAAGCGCCGCTACAAACGCCGTAACAGGATCGAGATTATGTTCGGGCGCCTGAAGGACTGGCGCCGTGTCACCACTCGCTATGACAGGTGCCCGAAGGTCTTCCTCTCGGCCATCGCACTCGCAGCTACAGTCCTGTTCTGGCTGTAATTTAATGAGTCTGGAGCCTAGTTGAAACCAACAAGTATGGTCTGGATATCGGCCATGCGCCGTTTGCCTGTTTCCCGATCTGGGGCTCCTGGGAACAGGGAACCGAGCAGGAAATCCAATTGATCCATTGCTTCTACCCGGCTCACCACTCCCGGCTCCGATGCGCAGCGCAGCCACAGCCCACGGATTGCCAGACCAATCATTTGGGCTACGGCATCTGCTCGGTCAGGTTCAGTGATTTCACGCAACGCAAAAACGAGATTGCTATTCATGCGTTTGGTCAACGCCTGTAGAACCCGGGTGAGCGTCTCGTTACCGGAGGCTTCGGCGCACAGATAGACATAGGCGCGCGTCACTTCGGGCAGGAAAAGAGATTTCGAGAAATTCGCCTCGATCACCGCGTATACCCTTTCCCATGGGGTTTCCGTGCGTTTCAGCAAGGCATCGACTTCTTGCGCGTAGCCGCGTGCGTAATGGCGGAAGGCGGCTTCGATCAGAGCTGTTTTGCTCTCAAAATAGTGCAGCACGTTCGACTTGGACACGCCGGCTTTTTTTGCCACCAGGTCGAACGTCGCATCGGTCACACCGTGCTCGTAGAAAACCTCGATTGCAGCTTCCGCAAATTCCTCGCGTCGTAATTTTTGTATGCGCGTCAAACCCATCCGACTGCCTCCCGAATTCAAAATCTCTTGACTCACTATAGCAAGTAGTCCAACGATATCAAATTTAGACCAAAGATATAAATTTTAGAATACCTGGTCGTTTTAGTGAATGAACCAGACGATCACCATTGGTGATACGAGGTCAGGGGGGAACAGTTCGGCATGAAGAAAGACGTCGTTATTGATTGCCACGGCTTGTGGAAGATTTTTGGAAAGAATGCTGACCGCGCGATAAGCGCCATCCTGAACGACGGACTGAGCAAGGCAGAGATTCAGTCACGGTTCGACAGTGTCGTCGGCGTCAAGGACGCAAGCTTTACAGTCGGCCGCGGCGAGGTGTTCTGCATCATGGGGTTGTCAGGATCAGGCAAGTCGACTCTGATCCGCCACGTGAACCGGTTGATCGAACCCACTGCGGGTCAGTTGTTCATCGAAGGGCAGGACGTGAATGCCCTGTCGGCACGCGACCTGCGCAAGCTCAGAGCCGATAAAATTGGCATGGTTTTTCAGAATATGGCTCTGATGCCGCACCGAAGCGTGCTGGATAATGTCTCCTTCAGTCAGGAAGTGCGCGGCTATGAAAAGAAAGAGCGCCGCGAAAACGCGATGCAGGCGATCGATGCCGTCGACTTGTCCGGTTGGGATCAGAAATACCCCGATGAGCTGTCAGGCGGCATGCAGCAGCGGGTGGGACTTGCTCGTGCTCTCGCCGCCGACCCATCAATCCTGCTGATGGACGAACCCTTCTCGGCACTCGACCCACTGATCAGGCGCCAGTTGCAGGACAAGTTCATGGCGCTGTCGAACGAATTGCACAAGACCACGCTGTTCATAACGCATGATCTGGACGAAGCAATCCGTATCGGTGACCGGATCGCGATCATGAAAGATGGCGAGTTGGTGCAGATTGGCACGCCCGAAGACATCGTTACCAATCCGGTCGACGATTATGTGGCCGACTTCGTCGCGGGCATTTCCAAGCTTGAGCTGATCTCGGCAGGAAAAATAATGGAGCCGGTAAGGGCCTTCGAACAACGCCACGGACCGGTAGATCACGACGTATGGCCCGAGGCGCATCCCGACCACTCGCTCGGCGATCTGGTGAACCTTTCCGTCGCCACCCAGCATCCGGTTCTGGTCAAATCCGACGGCACCGCAATTGGTGTCGTGACAAAAAACGCCCTGCTGCGCGGCATCCAAGGCGACATTGGTGACGACACGCGGGCAGAATACTGAGGGACGATTATGGCAGATGAACAGACTTTCAGCATTCTTGACCCGTTTTCCTCGGTGGATACCGGCTTCGAAGATGCTGCTGATGGCATCAAGACTTGGGCGATTGACAACCGTGACGTGATCCAGCCGTTCAAACGCGCCTTCAATGAAATCATAGTCAGCATCGACAACACTCTCAACGCCATCCCTCCGACAATCATGCTGTTAGTCCTCGTCCTGATTGCCTGGCAAGCGGCAGGGCGCCGGGTTGCAGTTATCGTGGGGGTGTCGATGCTAGCACTTGGCTTCCTGTCGCCTATCAGCTGGGGGCTGGCAATGACGACGCTGGCCATCGTGGCTTCATCGGTTCTGATGTGCTTCATCATCGGCTTGCCTCTCGGTGTGCTGGCGGGCAAGAGCGACCTTTTCGAAACCGCCATTCGCCCCGTGCTGGATACAATGCAAACCATTCCAGCCTTCGTGTACCTTGTGCCCGTCGTCATGCTGATCGGCATCGGAAACGTATCGGGTGTGATCGTGACGGTGATCTTCGCGCTGCCGCCACTGATCCGCCTGACCTCGTTGGGCATACGCGGTGTCAATCAATCGGTCACCGAAGCCGCTCGCGCTTTTGGCGCCAATCCGATGCAGATCTTGTTCAAGGTCGAACTGCCGCTGGCGACCCCGACCATTCTGGCAGGCGTGAACCAGACGATCATGCTGTCACTGTCGATGGTGGTGATCGCTTCGATGATTTCGGTCAAGGGTTTGGGGAACGAAGTCTTGCGCGCCATGGGACGGCTGGATGCTGGCAAGGCGTTGGTGAGTGGGCTGGGCATCGTGATTCTCGCTATCGTGTTGGACCGGATCACGCAGGGCATGGGCCAGTCAGGGCGCGACCGGGGGCATCGCCATTGGTGGCAGGTGGGCCCGATCGGAATCGTGATCAAGATACTTCAGAGACTTCGCCGAGACAGAACCAAGTCCGCGTGAGGCACCGCCGATTTGGGCAACCAGTCGGGCAATCCATCGTAAATATCCAAGAGGAGAGGAAAAACAAATGATCAAAGCAAAGTTATCCGCCGCATTTCTAGCCGGAACCATTCTTGCGGGCACTGCCGTGCAAGCCGCTGACATGCCAGGCGAGGGCGTCACCGTGCGTCCGGTCGTGCAAGCCTATGCCGAGGAATACTTCCAGGCCCGGATCCTGTTCCGCGCGCTTGAAGATCTCGGCTATACCGTTGCCGAACCCGAGGAAGTGGTCGCCCAGACCGCCCATCTGGCGCTTGGCACCGGTGACGCGGATTTCTTCACTGCGCATTGGAACTCGCTGCATACCACGTTCTTCGAAGAATCCGGTGGCGATGAGGTCCTCGAGAGGGTCGGCAACCTTTTGTCCGGGGCACTTCAGGGCTATCTGGTTAGCAAGTCGGCTTTTGATGCCGGCATTCAAAATCTGGGTGACCTCAGGGACCCCGCCAAGGCCGCGATGTTCGATGCCGACGGCGACGGCCTGGCCGATCTGGCGGGCTGTGTGCCCGGATGGGGTTGCGAGCGTGTGATTGAACACCAGCTGACCGAGTTCGGCCTGCGCGACACTGTCGCTCACAATCAGGGCGAGTATAACGCTATCATCGCCGATACAATTGCCCGGGAAGCCAATGGCGAAAACGTGCTTTACTATACCTGGACCCCGTACTGGGTTTCCGGTGTTCTGGTCCCCGGTGAGAATGTCGAATTCCTGGCAGTGCCTTACACATCGCTGCCTGACGGCGGCACGGCCAACACCGAATTCGAAGGTAAGAATCTGGGCTTCGCCGTGGACAGTATCCAGGTTCTGACAACCGATGCATTCCTCGACGCCAATCCGGCTGCCGCAAAACTGTTCGAAGTGGCGTCAATCAACATCAATGACGTGTCGATCCAAAACAAGAAGATCGCCGACGGCGAAGACTCCTCGTCAGACATAGACCGTCACGTTGACGAGTGGATCGAGGCCAATCGCGCCGCCTATGACGGTTGGCTCGAAGCGGCCCGCGCCGCAGCTGAGTAAGCACCTTACGGTGAGCCCTCAGGGCTCACCACCATTTATTGCCGCGTCAGGAAACGAGGATCGGATCCTACCGGCCACAGGATCACTGGAGTTCAACATGAAGAAGTTATTCACCTTTGGTCATCAGGCGGCGCAACGAAACTGGACCGTCGCGGATATGCGAGCCAACAAGGGCAAGCTACAACTTACCGAAGTTACAGCGATGAATGGTGAGCAAGCTTCAAATGCCGCCGACGCGGGAAGCGATACTCTGATTACCCGCTCGCAAATGTTGGCCGAGGTGCGTGCCGCTGCACCAACCACGTTTATCACCGCAGCATTGATGCTGGTAGACTATCCCACCGAGAAGGACGTTTTGGACGGTGCGATGCGGGCGATGGATGAAGGCGCTGACGCTCTCTATACAACGCGCAGCCTGCGCACCATAGAGATGCTGGCCGAGCTTCATTTTCCGGTCATGGGTCATGTCGAGTTGGTGCCCCCTTACAGCACCTGGATCGGTGGGTTGCGCGGCTATGCCAATACAGCTGAAGAAGCGATGATACTGTCGCAACGTTTCCGAGATATGGAAAATGCAGGTGCCTTTGCCGTTGAGGTGGAATTGGTACCCCAGCAAGTCTTAGAAGAGCTCAACAACCGAACCAATCTGATCACCTTTTCCATTGGGTCGGGATCAGGTGGTGATGTTACCTTTCTGTTTTCCGAAGACATCTGTGGCGAAACCGAAGAGCCCCCGCGCCACGCCTATGCATATGGCAATGTCTTGCGACTGCAAAAACAGATTCAGGAAGAGCGCATTGCTGCGCTGCGCAAATTCCAAATCGCCGTAAAGGATCAAAGTTTCCCCTATGCACATGTAACCAACCAGATGAAGCCGGACGAATTACAGGCTTTCCGCACCGCCTTGTCTGAAGAAAAATGAAACCCCTTATCCCGTGAATGGTGCCTATTATGACGACGGAAAGCACAACCACATCGAACAAACCTGAGCCCGAATATACGCTGCCGAGCAACCGGACCTGGAACTTCCACCCCGAGCTCCCCTTGCGTGACGTATCCCCTTTCAACTGGTCGCATGGGCCGATTAGAGCATTGAAAGTGCTTGTTAACTCCTGGCTGCCCATAACCGACCGTCTGATCGTGGTCGGCGTGTCGGTGTTGACCTGGGTTTTCCTATCACCTTCGTTTGAAACGGCTCGGACTTTTGCATTCGACTGGGTGGCAGCTGTCTATCTTCGCAATCTTATTTTGATGCTCCTGCTGGCGGGGGGAATGCACCTTTATCTCTATACGTTCAAACGGCAGAGGAACTACCTTCGCTATGACGCGCGCCCGTTTCACAAGAAGAATGCGCTTTTCACCTTCAACAGCCAGTTCCGCGATAATGTCTTCTGGTCCATCGCCAGTGGTGTCACCATCTGGACCGCGTATGAGGTTGTGGGACTGTGGGCCTATGCCAATGGCTATATGCCTACGCTGACATTCGCCGAAAGCCCGGTATGGTTCGTGCTGTGGTTTGTGTTCCTGCCGATGTATGGTGTGTTCCATTTTTACTGGATTCACCGTGTGCTGCATTGGGGCCCGCTTTATGCCAAGGTTCATGCACTACATCATCGCAATGTCAATGTGGGTCCCTGGTCGGGCATGTCGATGCACCCGGTTGAACATATCGGCTATCTCAGTTCGGTTCTGATCCACGTTGTGCTGGCGTCGCACCCGATCCATTTCATCTTTCAACTGCAACAGAAGGTGCTACTGGCGATCAGTTCGCATGCAGGTTACGAGGCCATCACGACCGGTGAAGGCAGCGACACCGGCTTGAAAGTTGGCGATTTCTTCCACCAGCTGCATCACCGCTATTTCGAATGTAACTACGGGGAACCTGAAGTTCCTTGCGACAAGTGGTTTGGTACGTTTCATGATGGCACCGAGGAAGCGACTGCGGTCACGCGGACGAGAACCAAGCGAATGCGAAAATAGCAAGGACGAGAGCCATTACGCTTGGATATGTGTCTATCAGAAGGAGCGGATGAGTATGGAAATTCCAAAAACAATGCACGCTGTCTTGCTAACAGGCCATGGTGGTCTTGATAAATTAGAATACCACACCGACGTGCTCACTCCGAAACCCATGCCTGGCGAGTTGCTGATCCGAATTGCGGCGGCTGGGGTTAACAACACCGATATCAATACCCGCATCGGCTGGTATTCCAAAGCTGTGGGGGAAGCGACAAATTCGGGTGGAACCGCAGGGTTTGAAAGCGTTGACAATGACGATGCCAGTTGGTCCGGCACACCGTTTTCGTTCCCGCGCATCCAGGGTGCAGATGTTTGCGGCTATGTTGTGACGGTTGGCGACGAGGTAAGTGAAAGCCGCATTGGCGAGCGGGTTTTGGTGCGAAATATGTTGAGAACATATGTCGATTACCGTCCTTATGAGTGCTGGACGATCGGCAGTGAGTGCGACGGCGGCTTTGCCCAGTTCGCAGTGGCACCGGCACGCGAAACTCACGCTGTCAACTGCGACTGGACAGACGCCGAGCTTGCGTCCATTCCTTGCGCCTACTCAACAGCGGAAAACATGTTGTATCGTGCAGGCGTCGGCGCTGAACGGGTGTTGATAACCGGGGCGTCAGGTGGTGTCGGCTCGGCTGCCGTTCAACTTGCAAAGCGGCGCGGCGCCCAGGTGATTGCACTGTCGTCACCCGCAAAAAAGCCTGGGGTTATGGCGCTTGGCGCAGATCAGGTTCTCGACCGCAACGCCGATCTTGTGGCAGAACTGGGCGCAGGATCAATTGATGTTGTGATTGACCTTGTCGCCGGGGAACAGTGGCCATCCTTTCTCGATGTGTTGCGTCGTGGCGGGCGATACGCGACAGCTGGTGCCATCGCCGGCCCGATCGCGCAGATCGATGTGCGAACGCTTTATCTCAAAGACCTGACTCTCATCGGATGTACATTTCAGGAAGATGAAGTGTTTGCCAATTTGCTTTGCTACATCGAAGCTGAAGAAATTCGGCCCGTTGTAGCCAAGACGTATCCGCTCCATGACATCGCCCAGGCCCAAGAGGACTTTCTGAGCAAGAAACATACCGGAAAACTGGTTCTGATCCCACCGAGTATTTCATGATGAAGATCGCTCAACTGCATATCTACCAACATGATCTGCCGATTAAGAACGGCCCGTACACGATGTCCTATGGTGAAGTTTGGGCAGTGGATACAACATTGGTGAAACTCGTCACTGACACCGGTGTCGTCGGATGGGGTGAGACCTGCCCGCTTGGGCCTGTCTATGCCGAGGCCCACGCCATGGGGGCACGTGCAGCCCTATCGGAAATGGCCCCCGGTTTGATCGGAACGGATGTCTTGCCGCTCAGTGTTCATCGACAGATGGACTGCCTGTTGAAGGGGCACACCTACGCCAAGACCGCCATCGATATTGCCGTGCATGACGCTTTGGGAAAATCACTTGGTTTACGCGTCGCTGATCTGTTGGGCGGCGCCCTGACAAATAGTGTGCCCTCTTACTATGCGATCGGGATCGAGACCCCTGATGATGCTGCGCGGATCGCCGCGGAAAAACGCGCAGAAGGTTACCCGCGATTGCAGTTAAAAGTGGGTGCGCAATCGCCAGAGGCCGACATTGAGGTCATTCGCAAGGTTTGGGAAGCTATTGAGGGAAGTGGTATACGGCTTGCGATTGATGCGAACAGGGGGTGGACCACGCGCGATGCAATACACATCAGCAATATGTGCTCCGACATCCCGTTCATCATTGAACAGCCCTGCAATACAAATGACGAATTGCGCCAACTAAGGCCGTTGCTGCGCCATCCGCTTTATATGGATGAGACGTCGTTTGACATAAACACGGTTGTAAATGTCGTTGGGTCCTTGTTGGTGGATGGCTTCGGGCTCAAACTGACAAGACTGGGCGGTTTGCAACCCATGACGACTGCTCGCGATATTTGCGCCGCGAGGAGTTTGCCGCATACATGTGACGAGTTTGGCGGTGATATCATTGCGGCTGCCTGTACGCATTTGGGGGCTACGGTGCACCCTGCATTGTTGGAAGGCGTCTGGCTCGCGGCGCCCTATATCGACGGCCATTACTGCCCCGAGATTTGCTTGGAAGCTATTGGTGGGCACATCAGTCTGCCAGAGGGCCCCGGACTTGGTGTCGTGCCCGATGAAGCGGCATTTGGCGCCCCGGTTATTGAATATTAGATTCCGATCCGGTTTGAGCCCAAGAAGGGCCGGACAAGTAGTTGAGCTTTGCATTTATCAGCAATACCGAATTTGCTGCACTCTGCTTGAATGGCTGAAATCATTGCCGCATTGGTCATGGATGTCCACGCCCGAGCAGAAAGTTTCATTCTGCGAGCGCACGCAGCATAAAAAACGAACTCACAGTAATGGGATGTACCGGCTGCTTCACCCAGCAGGTTAGGCTTTGCCTATTTCTGCAAACAGGAGAAGCAGTCATGAAACCCAAAAGCACTGAAGACGTCGGCGAGATCGCAGTGATTGGCATCGACATCGGAAAAGACACTTTCCATCTGGTCGGCTTTGACCACGCTGGTCAGCGCGTAGTGCGCAAGAAAATTAAGCGGTTGGCGTTGAAGCCGACGTTTGAGAAACTTCCTCACTGCGTCGTTGGCATGGAAGCCTGCATGAGCGCACACTTTGTTAGCCGCATGCTGCGGGAGCTCGGTTTCGAGTCCCGGATCATTCCAGCGATCTATGTGAAGCCATTCAATGACCGTGTTGCACGGATCGATGTTGGGGCGTAGTGACTTCATTCCCCTGCTTTCAGGCGACACGCACATAGGCCGCACGACCGAGCCGGGCCATGCGGTTGAGGGCGTTGGCAGCGATCCGGGTTTCGGTTGTCTGCGTCTCCATTTTGCGGCCGCGCAGGTTAGGCCCGATGACCTCCTTGTAGCGCCCAACCTGAGCGTCGCCACGTGACCTCTGACCGTAACCTGTGGCTTTCTGCCAAGCTATTCGTCCATGCCCGGTGATCATTTTGATATGGGCGTTGCGTGTATTGCAGTCACCTGGGACGGCATTCTTCGGCGGCGGGATGATCAGTTCGGCATCCGATCCCAACGCCTGCCGGATCGTCGCTGTGGTCGGCGCACCATCATAGGCGCCGTCGCCGACGAAACGATTAACAGGGCCTGCCACATCGGCCAGCAATTCGGGCAGAGCACCGGCGTCTCCGACGTGCTCGGTTGTCAAGCAGGAGGCCACAAGCTCCCCACTCTCGGGATCGAAGCCAATGTGCAGTTTGCGCCATGTTTTACGGGCCTTCGGTAGCCCGTGTTTCTCCTGCATCCAGTCTCGACCGCCGTGAACGCGCAGCCCTGTGCTGTCTGCGATCAGCGTCACTGGACCGCTCGTGGACCGAGCATTCGGTGTGATCCGAAGCAATTGTGCGCGTCGGCAGAGGGTGGAAAAATCCGGAACGGGAACGTCGATCTGCATGAGCCGCAGCAGACTGAGTACAAAGCCCTGCGTTTGGCGAAGGGGTAAGCCGAATACGACGCGCAGGGTCAGGCAGGTCTCAATTGCCAGATCAGAATATTGCCGCTGACCACCACGTTTCCCTGACCTTGGGGCGCACCACCCGGATACCGCATCCTCGCTAAACCAGACCGTAACATCACCACGCTGGCGAAGCGCCTTGTTGTACTCAGGCCAATTCGTGACCCGGTACTTGGCCTTCCCAAACTTGTCCCGTCGCGTCGCGTTGTGCTTGAAAGGCATCTCGCCATCCCGCCGTTAAATCAGGCAACTGGCTACGCTGATGAAACGATACGTGCAACACAGTCGGGTCACTACAACAACTCCTAAAAGCCCAATAACCTCATGAGCCAAAGCGGGATTGACAGCAAAGGTTTTCAGCAGTCACCCGATACAGGAAGGCGCTGGCAGCGCGATGGTCCGCGATGCCCTCATATCCGGTTTCCACACACTCTACGGATGCGATACGGTCGCGCCCTTCGCAAAAGGCGTCCGCAATGCCGCCAGACAGCATCGTTTGCGTTGAAGCATCCGCGAGCGCAGCCGCCGCTTCTGCAATAAATACCTCGGCCGCTGATCCCTCTGGCAGGAAAACGAGCCCTGGATTGGTGCATAATTGCCCTGCTCCCATGGTTAGCGAAGCCGCCCAGCCGCGCGCGATATCCGCACCACGAGCGTCAACGCCTCGGGCAGCAGGAACATCGGGTTTACCGACCCCAACTCACCAAAGAGTGGGTTCGGTTCCTCGCGAGCCGCACACAGATCGAACAAAGCGCGTCCACCGCGCTGGGATCCGGTAAAGCCCACGGCCTTGATGAACGGGCTTTGGACCAAGGCACCGCCCATGGCAATACCGCCGTCATGGACAACACCTTCAGATCCTAACGCCGATCATTCTGGATTGGCCCGAACGCAGGTTTGCAGCGGCCGCATTTCGAACGAAACTAAGACCATCTGCCGCCTTCAGGACTAAATATCTGGTCTTGCCGGAAACACGGCCTTGCCAGCCATCACGTAAGATGCTGTTGTAACGGACACGCCTGACCTGGCGACAACATCCTTCTAGCCAAAATACATTCACAGGCAGATAGCTGGCCAGTGCGTCGCAAGTCGGAACGTTTACAGGAAAAATCCGCAGCCGAATTCAAGCGATGTGAGCGGCACAAGAGCGGGACGCCTTCAGACCGTTACCAGGCGGGCAAGCAGGCCATTGTGGGCAGGAATTGTGTCCACGTTGATGATGGCAACAGCAAGCGGCAAGAAACGCCAGAAACCTTCAGCTTGGACTATCTGCATCGTTTTTCGCTGTCCCTCATTCTTGCCTCAACGCAACGCGAAGCCGGTGCGCCGTGTCGCTTAGCAAACCATGTTCATCAAGTTCACGAGCGTCGCTCGATGAAAGTGCAATTACCCCAAGTCTCAAGGACCCGAATTCGCGCTCTACAATGTCCTGCAGTATAAGGAATTCCATCTTGCTGTCACGATCTTGGGCTTCGAAGGTGTTTCCCCCAAACACGCCGCTTGTTGAGACAACGTATTGCCCACCAGCTGACAGCGAACGGAAGCTCAAACCTCTACTTGCCGAATAAGCGATAGCCTGCAATTTTCGGTCGGTCAGAACACCCAAGAAAGACGTCCTGCGAGACTGGATTCTCAAATAGCGCACAGTGGCGGCAGCGAACGGGCTGACATCTCCAAAACCCCAAGCCGAAAACCCAATGCGCCAGCCCAAATCACTGAATGTGATGTCCCCACTTGGCGCTCGGTTCGTGATCCGGAGCTGTTCCAACGTTTCAAATTGCCGGTATGCGGTACTCCTTGGAAGTTTGGCCCGAATGGACACCTGGTTAACACTCGAACCCTTTGCCGCGCTCGCACCATCTAACAGATCGGAAAACCTGGCGACCGCCCGATCATAACTGTTCTGGATTTGGTGGGGGAGCTGGCGATCACTCATCTTTCATTTTCTCACGACAAGAGCGCATCGTCAGGTAGGTCCCACCTCGTGTGATCTTCAGCCCAGATGTCCGCCTTAACGTTTTTTGTCTCATATCCCTTTGTCAGGATGACAGGCGTAGGAGCTTCAATGCGCCGCGTGGTCGATTCACCTCGAAGCAAAGCGATTACTGTATCAATTGCCTTGGCTCCCATCGAAGATGGATAGTCGATCGCACACAGAGGAATCCGGTTTTTTAAGGCAGCTCGATAGATACCGTTGACGTCGCCGCCAGTATGGGGAGGAATTGGTACGCGGGCGCTCAGAAAGGCGTCGATTGACCCCAGCCCCTGGAGGCCGCTATCCGACCAGACTCCATCCGGAATCTGATCAGATCTAGACAGAAGTTCTTCAATAGAGGAACGCCCTCCTTCTCTCGTCCATGTCGTATAGCGGTGAGCAGTGATGGCCACATTGGGCAGTTCTTCAAACACGGACAATGCAGCTTTCAGCCTGCGTTCTGTTGGGCTTGCACCACGCAGGCCAGACAAAAGCCATACGTTCCCTTCGCCCTTCAGATGTTCGGAAAGCCAAATAGCACTGAGCCGCCCAATCAGATCATCTGACGCGGTAACAAAAACGGTGTAGCAATCATCGCGTACAGGCCTGCGGTCCAATGCGACGACAGGCAAGCCACGTTTCATGCATCGACGCAAACTGGACGTCAACTTGCGATTAGTTTGTGGCGATGCACTGATGACCAGAGCGTCGATGCCGAGAGAAACCAACTCTTCAATTTGGCTCGCCTGCTGTTCGGCATCGTCTTCGGCATTCCTGACAATGACGTCCGAAACCCACGGCGAGAGGCGAGCGTGTTTTTCCGTCACACTGCGTTCCAATGCCACGCGCCAAGGGTTTGACCGCGACGCATTGGCGAACCCAATCTTCCATGGTGGCGAGGAGCCGACGGGCGGCAAGGAAACAAGGTCGAAGAGTTGAGGGTGCATTTTCAACCCTTCAGGCGCAGCGATCGTGGTCAGAGGACCGGCGCGCAAAGTTGCGCGATCCTCAACGCGGTCAATTGGCGCGAAAGGCAGATCTCGGCTCGCTGATCCAAGACGGTAGCCGCCCTCCACCTTTTCCAAGTAGCCTCTGTTCGTGAGCGCTGCCAAAAGCGCAAAGCCTGTAGATCGAGCAACTCCACTGCGGGCCAGAATATCCATTGGCTGCAAAGGCCGATTTTTGTGATCAAAAGCGGATAGGATAGCGACAATGCGTTCAATGTTGGGTGAATGTGTCAAAGGGCAGCTCCGTGATAGCCAACACTAGGCCCGATTGATGGGCGGTACAAACACGGAGCTGCGAATTCAGTCTTCGACGGATACCATTTTTCGTACGACGAGTGGCGTCGCCTGAGCGGCCTCCATGCGCGGTGCCCATTCGCTGAACCAGTCCATTGCAAGATGCTGATCCAAGGCTTCGGCAGAAGACCACACTTCGATGATGGTCATTCGCGATGGATTGTCTGCCTCACGCCACAATTCGTATTGTTCGCACCCGGCTTCCTTGCGGGAACGGGTCATGAATTCTTCGCGGAACATCTCCACAAACGTGCCCGCTTCATCTGGCGTTACATCCAGTTCAACAAGTAGTCTCGCTTTTCCCATTAGTCTGCCAGCTCCCAGAAACGTTCGTATTCAGCTTTCAGGGGGTGCAGGTCCTTACGGCTTTCCATGTAGTAACCAACCCATTCAGCAAGGCGGCGACCCGCGCGACGACAGACTTCCTTGGCGGGATCGGCACGAGGTTCCCCCGCGACGACAGCACCGTAATGGAGACTCTCTTTCTTAGCGACGTAGTCAGTGATGCCAAAGACGAAATAGCCCATGTTCATCATCATGATGCTCATCGCCATACATGCCAGCTCGCCGCCCCCACCAAGGCTACCGGCCGAGGTGAAGGGTACGGCGAATTTGCCGTCGGTCTTGAACCAGATATCGGGTGTGCGTTCGTCCCACCATTGCTTCATTTTCCATGAAACGCCACCAAGATGAGTTGGACAACCTATCGCGATGCCGTCGGCCCAGAACACGTCTTCGGTTTCAGCTTCATCGACATGTTTGACGCGGATCTCCATGCCGGAGACTTGTTCGATTCCCTCCTTGACAAAAGGTACGGCGGTTGAAGTGAACTTACGGTCGCTTTCGCTGTCGTAGATAATCAGGATTTTAGCCATTTGGTCCTCCCATTGGTTGCAATTTCAGAAGGAGCGTTTACAGATCATCCATTCAATCCCAATAAACTGTCAGACTTCCCATATTTTGGACTCTCAAGAAAATTCACATGAATACGTAAGGGTTTTGTTGCGAAGTTTTTTGCTGACCGAAGAGATCACGCCGAGCTAACGGGTTAAGCAGCCAGTTCCGCGAACTGTTGAAATGGACAGAGTCCGGGCGTGAGTTGACCGTTGCGGATCATGTGAGCCACTTCGATTCCGCTCAAGGTAGCTGATGCTGATACAAACGACTTGAAACCCAGCATTGGCCGGGTTCGTCGTTTGATAAAACGGTGGTCCTGTTCGACGATGTTATTGAGATATTTCCGCCTCACCATCTCGATCGGGATCGGACAACCAAAGCCTTTGAGCATCTTGTTGATCGCCTTGATGCCGGCAGTATTGGCGCCGCTCTTGTCAATGACGATCTTCCTCGGAAGGCCGTTGACCTCCAGCATCCTGGCGAAGAACTTTGTGGCGGCCGGTTTGTTGCGACGTCGAGAAAGCATGAAATCAAGCGCTTTGCCGTATTTGTCGACGGCTCGGTAAAGGTAAACCCATGATCCCTTTACCTTGATGTAAGTTTCGTCCATTCGCCAAGATCGATCACAAGATCCCTTACGTCTGCGCGCTGCGTCGGCAATAGCGCCTGAGTATCTTGTCACCCAGCGGTTCAGCGTGGTGTGATCAACCGATACACCCCGCTCGGCCATGATTTCTTCCAAATCACGATATGACACGCAGTATCGGACATAGAAGAATACAGCAAAGAGGATGACATCCTTGGGATACTGCGCGCCTTTGAAAGAAATCATGAACAAACTTTCGGTTTGATATTTCCGGAAGTCATTCACCGGCATGTGGACTGAGCGTCAACAGGCTAAAGTTTGCAACAGATCCGGATAACCAACCCGCCGGCTCCATCTATGCTGTTCTCAGAGAATTTTGCGACAGAACCCGCTTTTGTTCCATTTGGCTAACGACGTGTGAACCCCAATTTTTGAACGACGCAAACCCTCTACCCGCTTTACGCTCATAAAACGGCAATTATGATCGTTACCATTAGCGCATTTCCAATTCGCGATTAAGCTCGATAAGCACCTCTTATCAGGTGTGATCTACCTCGCCGAACATCTGGCGCAGACTGGCGATTATGTGACCTTGGCACCTTCCGTTCCATCCTTTGCAAGCGGCAAGCTCAAGCAGTTGCCGGAGACCCTTCGCCAACAAAAACATACTCGCGTCGACCTAAACTTTGTGTTGTTAGGCAGCTACAACATCCCGTGAAACCACCACTTCTGAACAAATGGCTGAAGCCTCGCGCTCTCAAGCCCCTCGTCACGCTCGCCCCGGGACACTGGATCAAACCTAGAAGTCTTGTGGGCAGGAAGCTTTTGTTGGTACCCGCTAGGCTTTTGCGAAAAGACTCAGGCGTCGGTTTGATCCGGCGCCCTTTTTCGAACCTTCGAACAGAATCTTACCCATGGGTAAGATCATCTTCCTCAGGGAGAGCAGCAATCAGAGCAGCAATCGCCGCCTCAAGTTTGCTGCGGTCGACACGCGTAAAGTCCAAATCGTATCGCAACTCAATTCGGCCGCTGGAAGCAGAGCATTTCGCGATCCCTGCCCGCCCAGATACCTGAAACGTGGTCTTTGCACGTCGTGGTTTGCCGGCACTTTCAACGGGAACCTTCTTTGCCACGCCTGTTTCCGGAGCGCCCAGAAAAGATCTGAGAATTGCGACTTCCCGCGCTCCGTCTCGGTCCGGCTCGCTCATGACCGCGTCACTCACCTGGCGCACCAAACCTGGCGTTGCATCCAGTTTGCGCTTCAGCTCTACGCCTACGTTGCGCGGAATTTCGTTCGGATGTTTCAGCACCTTGTCCAACATCATCAGCAAACTGGCAAATGATCTGATGTAACTCCGCTTTGTATAACTGGCAGATTTAAACAGCGTGGAAACCGCCTTGTCTACATCCGGGCAATCATTTGCCGGGTCTTCGGCATACGCGCGTGCGAGAGCGCCCATTTCAGCAAAAGAGATATCCTTGCGGACCAGGTTCTCATCCACCATGCGCCGGTAACTGGTATCGAGATCGCCCGCCTCTGAGATACCCGCCGGAATTCTGCCGTAGAACTCATCGCCCGTTTCTTCATACAAGGCCCGATAGGCTGACAGGCGTCGCATTCCCTGGATCAATTCAAATCGACCATCTGAACGACGCTCAAGTCGGATCGGGTTGGACAATCCGATTTCCCGGATTGACGCCTTTAGTTCGTCCAGTTCAGGATCCGGTCCCGGCTTGCGATCCCGCGTCAGCTTTTCAAAAAGGATGTCAGCCAATGCCACGCGCTCCGTTACCAGACCTTCGGACCGCAGGCGAACCAGTTCATGCGCAAGGCGATCATTCTCTGCACGAATTGATTCTTCCGTCGATTGCTGGTCGCGCAGCGCATCGGCATTTTCCGAAATGGCCGCAGCCATCGGGCCGCGCCGCTTTTCAAGAACCTTGTCCGGAACCTTGCCGACAGGAATATCATCCATTGCAGGTAGGTCGATATCAAACATTCTGCGCTTACGGCTCATGCGTCATCCTCCAGCTTGTCCCAGGCAGACAGCATCACACCCCGGAATTCCTCGTAAACATTATCAAAAGTCGAACGCGCCCGGCGCCAGGTTTCCCGGGTCATCTCGCGATAATCCATTTCGTAGACTGAGCTCAGAAAGCGGCCCGATTGTTCAACCGCGCGGGTCATTTCAACCGGATGCTGTGCTACGTGGTCCCCGAAAACTTTCTGAAAGGCATCAAACATCGCCAGATGCAACGCGTTGCCGGGCTCGTACCGCGTGAGCAGGAACCGCAACTCGCAGAACGTTTTGGGAAGGCCGATCTTACCCGTGGGTAAGGTTTTGTCGAACCCGTAAGCCAGATCCTCTAAAGCTTCGGCCAGCTGACCGATAAAGGATGTGGTCGAATCATATTCCCAATACCCTGGGCCGGACGGGATATACAACATGTCCGCTGCGAACACCGCGTTCATTGACTGATATCCAATGGCAGGAGGGCAATCGAACAGAATCAGGTCATAGGCATCATCAGGGATTTGATCCAGATAGCGGGACACCGCAGCAAAGAAAGACCATTCTGGGTTCAGATGGCGATATTGCGCCGAGGCGAACTCGACGAAGGCAGCGTTCGCACAGGATGGTATTGCATCGATGGTGGACCATGATGTCTTTCTGATGAAATCGCTGATCCGCAGGTCACCAAGCCCCATATCCGTAATCGCCGGCGGCAACTCCCGGTGGGGTAGGGCGGTTCCAGACTCCGCGGCTGCGGGCCGGTTGTTCATACGTTCCGTCTCGCGGATCAGGTCACGCGCCATGATCCCCCAGACAGTATAGTCTTCGGCCACATCGGTCAGACCCATCGAATGGCTCAACGTTGCCTGAGGGTCGAAGTCCACGACGAGAACGCGATAACCATCAAGCGCGGCCGCATGAGCAAGATGCAACGCTACGGTCGACTTGCCCGCACCGCCTTTGAAGTTTGCCACAGCCGCACGAATGGCACGTTTACCCTCGGGACGAGGTGGCATAAGGGACTTGCGATTCACTTTGAGCCGCCGTCGCAACTCATTCACTTCTTCCAGGCTAAACCAGCGCTGCCGTCCCTCGGGCTCAACTTCGCCACCAGGCAGAGATGGATCAGCGGCAAGCTTTCCGCGAAAAGTTGACTGGTTGACCCGGAAGATCAGCTCGGAAACCTCCCAGCTCGAGAACCGGCGGAGTGTCTTCTCCATCTCGGGGCTAAAAGTCTGCTGACGAATCCACCCCTGTAGTTTGAGAGATTGATTGCGCAATGCATTCAGGTCTTCGTGCGTGTACATGCCTCATGTCTCTTTGCTTGGAACGTAAATTTCTGTTCATTTGTTATTTACGCCTGATTTGCGCTTTACGCAAAAGAAAATATGATGAAACTACAATCTTACCCACGGGTAAGAAAACAAGGGCCTACAAGCCTGAATCCGATTCGGGCGGTCGAAAGTTGTAGGGCGACGATTCGCATGGAACCCTCAACCGCATTTAGGGGGGCAATTGTCCTGAAACGGCGACATATAGGGGGACATAATACAAGAATAAGGGGACACCTTGAATGTCCCCCCTCACCAATACTTCACCAGATTTCTTTTATTTTTTGATTTGGATTGGCGCAAGTTTCTGACCGTTTTCAGACTCTTCTTGACAGAATCGAAGCTTTGGACGCTAATTAGGCCAAGATGACGAAAAGCGTTGGCAAACAGCGCAAGATAGACGGGGCACACCCGTCCGAGGCAGACAGAGCGGTGAGAACGGGTATGCAGCTGGCTAAACCGGTCGGGCGAAATGCGGCGGCCTTAAAATACGATATATTATCGGCGCTCACCATTTACGCGTTGTCAGGCGACAAGCATCGACAGCGAAGTATACTGCGCATCATCGCCTTGATAACGACCCGATATAACTGGCGGAACAATGAATTATCGATTGGGCGTGAAGAAATTTCGCGCCTGTGGGCAGTGAACGAAAGGACCGTAAAGCGCGAAATGGCCAATTTTCGCGCATTAGGCTGGGTAACGGTAAAACGGCCTGCTGCACGGGGTCGGGTCGCTGTCTACGAAATCGACCTTAAACAGATCATGATTGATACGCAGGAGGTCTGGCCGATCATAGGACCCGATTTCCAGACCCGGATGAGTGAAGATTCCGAGCCCGTTACAAATGTCGTGCCTTTCGCGGCAAAGCCCGTGGGACCTGAAGTTGCGGCTGAAGATGTCTGGTCACAGGTGCAATCGATTCTCCACGGGCGTGATCCCGAGCTGTGGGCGAGCTGGTTTCGACACCTGTCCGAGGCGGAAAGGGCAGGGGGAAGCGTCACCCTGGTTGCGCCCTCGCGGTTTATGGCTGACTACATTGCACAGAAATGGACGGCGCGATTGCTGGCCGCTTACAGTCGCGTTGATCCCAGTATCAGAACGGTTCGTATAGAAGCGGCCGATTAAGGGCGGCGGGCACGAAGCCCACCCGAACAAAGGATGAGTCATGATCAACCGGAGTTTTCAGCCTTTTCTGGTCGAACAGTTCCTATCCGACACAGAGCACGGAGTGGTCTTCAATTTCTCGGAAAGCGGCGTACACCCTATGTCGCTCCAGGGATTGATGGATCTGGCACAGATTGATCTCGATACTCTGCTGACCACGATGATCGATTACCCGCAAGTCAATGGAAAGCAATCCCTGCGCGAAACCATCGCAGATTTTTACCCGGGGGCTTCTCCGGATGGGGTAATGGTCACGGTCGGGGCAACCGAAGCGAACACTCTGGTCACCAATACGGTGTTAGGGCCCGGCGACAATGTTGTGTGTTTTCGACCGACCTATGAGCAGATTTCAGGAAACGCCGCCAATCGTGGAAACGAGGTGCGCTGGGTCGATCTGATCGAATCCGCAGGGTGGGGCATTGACGCCGAGGCGCTTGAGCGGGCCGTCGATGACCGGACCCGCATCATTCATGTGGTCAATCCGAACAATCCAACGGGCCGAATTCTGGGCGAAGCGGACCGCGCGCGTATCGTGTCGGCAGCCGAGCGAGTCGGCGCCTGGATTGTTTCGGACGAGGTATATGCTGGAACCGAGCGGGAAGGAGATACTGAAACGCCCTCCTTCTGGGGGAGTACGGACAGGGTTCTTGTGGTGAACTCCATGTCCAAGGCCTATGGACTTCCGGGTCTGAGGCTGGGTTGGCTTGTGGGGCCGGAAGATATTATTCAGCAATGCTGGCGGCGGCACGAATATGCTTCGATCGCGGCATCCATGTTGTCGATGGAACTGGCGGACAAGGCACTTGCCGAACCAGCGCGATCCAAACTGAAAGCCCGCGCGCGCCGTCTGATCCGCACGGGGTTTGACGTTCTGACGGAAGAACTGGCGCGGCATCAGGGGGTGTTTTCGGTTGTACCACCTCAGGCGTCGGCCATGTCGTTCGTGCGGTTCAATCTACCGATCGCATCGGAGGAGTTCAGCATGCGCCTGTTGCGCGAGAAAGACGTGCTGGTCATTCCGGGGTCGCGGTTCGGGGTCGAGAACCATTTTCGGTTCAGCTCGGCCCTGCCCGAAGATCATTTGCGGGACGGGCTGGCAAAGTTGAATGATATTACAGGAGACATTCTGAACGGAGGCTAAGGGGTTGCCGTCGAATTTATGCGAGTGGTTCGATGACATTTCTTTTGCCTTTTTCATTCGTGTCGATAGATTTCGCAAATGGAAGATTCACCTGTTCTTTCCGCCGAAAAACCGCCTCTGGATCAACTGGTCGGGTCAGCAGTTAAGACTCACCGGACGCTGACAGGGTTGACTCTGGCCGAACTGTCTCAGCGGTCCGGTGTATCCACGGCGATGATTTCCAAGATCGAGCGCGGTCAGGTGTCTGCTTCACTGGCGACGCTTGAGGCCCTGGCAGGAGGAATTGGCGTTCCCCTGATCAACTTTTTCGCCGGTACGGTCGAACGCACGGACGTGTCATTTGTGGCCGCAGGCGAAGGCGTAACCGTTCAACGGTTGGGCAGCGGTTTTGGGCACAGTTACAAGCTGATCGGTCGGGCGGAAGCAAAACATGTCAGTTTCGAGAGTTTCAGCGTTACATTGGAAGGCCCGTTGGACGAACGTCCGCTTTACCAACACCAGGGTGTCGAATTCATCCATGTTACAGCTGGTGAGATGGTCTATGGTTGCGGTGAAGCGGCTTATCATATGCGTCCGGGCGACAGCCTGAGTTTTGATTCAAATGCCACCCACGGGCCGATCGAGTTGAAAACAGACAAGGTCAGCTTTGTCACCGTAGTTTCCAAAGCCGTGTCGGGCGACAATTGAAAACGCCCGGCAACAGGGCCGGGCGTTCGGGGAACAAAGCAATGTGAAAAGGGTCAGAGACCCCATTTCTTGCGATTTGCTTCGAAAAACCCTTGTGCCTTTTTCACTTCGATCCAGTTGTTCACATAGTTTATCCAGACCTGATCCGCCTGCGGCAGGATCATCGCGATGGGCGACGGCGAACGGGGGCCCGCGTTTTTGACGCGTACTATGGGAAACTTTTCCTCCAGGGTCGAACCTTCGATGTTCGACGTGATGAACACGTCGGCCCGACCGGCGATTACTTCCTGAAAACCGCGGGCCGGCGCCTCGACCACCTTGATCTCAGCATTCGGGAACCACTCGCGGACTCGTTTTTCGAATGTGGTGCCCAAAGTCGTTGCAACCGTCACTCCGGGTTGGTTGATCGAGTCATAACCGTCGAATTTGTCGGCCTTATCCTTCGTCGTGTATGGGAAGAGCTCCACTGAAATATAGCTGTCGGAAAAGCCCGCGACCTTCATACGCGGTGGCGAAATCGAAGCTGACCCGGTCAGGTGATACTTGCCTGCCACCACACCGTTGACCAGTGTTTTCCAGTCTGTAGGGACATATTCGACCTCAACACCCAGATCGGCGGCCAGCTCGTTCATGATGTCGATGTCATACCCCTTGTAGCTGTTGGTTGCAGGGTCGCGGAGGGACATGGGGTTCCAATCGCCCGTGGTGCCAACCTTGAGCACGCCGGAATCCAGCACCTCGTTTAGTGCAGATTGCGCGTTGGCAGCGCCTGACAATACAAGCCCAAGCGCAGCGGCTGCCGCAGCTTTCCAAAAAGTGTTCATAGGTTTCTCCCGTTGGTGGCGTTTCGACCTTGTGGCCGTATTCTTCATTGATTTAAGCCCAAAGGGAAAGATAACCTCAAGAAAATATTATACTGGGACTAAAACAGGGGCAGCTCAGCTTATGCCAGACGCCGCAATCGAACTTGTGGGCGTGAACAAGTGGTTCGACACGTTTCACGTTCTCAAAGATATCAATCTGACAGTTAACAGCGGCGAAAAGGTGGTGATCTGCGGACCGTCCGGGTCAGGAAAATCCACTGTTGTGCGATGTATCAACCAGTTGGAAAAGCACCAGAAAGGAACCATTCGCGTAGATGGGATCGAGTTGACGGATGAGGCAAAATCCGTGGCCAGAATCCGGTCCGAGGTCGGCATGGTGTTCCAGCAATTCAACCTGTTCCCTCATCTGACCGTGTTGGAGAACCTGACATTGGGCCCGGTCAAAGCGCGCGGTCTCAGCCGCAAAGAGGCAGAGGAAAAAGCACGTCATTATCTGGATCGGGTGCATATTCCCGATCAGGCCGAAAAAAAGCCCATTCAGTTGTCGGGCGGTCAGCAGCAACGCGTCGCCATAGCGCGATCCCTGTGCATGGAGCCGCGCGTCTTGTTGTTTGATGAACCCACTTCGGCGCTGGACCCCGAGATGATTTCGGAAGTGCTGGATGTGATGGTCGAACTGGCGAATGAGGGCATGACCATGGTGGTTGTCACGCACGAGATGGGATTTGCCCGCAAGGTGGCGGACAAGATGATCTTCATGGATGCAGGCGAAATTGTCGAGGAAGGCAACCCCGAACATTTCTTCACGGCACCTCAATCCGAACGGTGCCGCCAATTCCTCAGCCAGATTTTGCAGCACTGAGTTGAGCCGATGAAAAAAACCCTTCTGATTCTTCCACTTTTTCTGCTGGCAGGATGTTCGTCGTCCCAGACCTGGGGCTGGTACGTGATCGATCCGACCACAGAGTCGGGTTGGACCAATGTGAAATTCTTGATCTCGGGCATGGGCGCGACGATCCAGATTTCGTTGATCGCCGCCGTTATTTCGATCGCCATCGGGCTGCTGGTCGCCTTGCCGGGGTTGTCCGAGAAACGCGGCTGGCGGATGCTTAACCGAATTTACGTGGAGTTCATCCGCGCCATCCCTCTGCTGCCGATGTTGTTTTGGGTGTTTTACGGCTTGCCGATCGTGTTTCAGTCCATGGGGGTGAACATCCCCATTGATCCCTTTTGGGGTGCGATCCTTACGTTGGCGATTTCTGACAGTGCCTTTACTGCCGAAATCTACCGCGCGGGGATTCAGTCCATTGCCCGAGGCCAGCGCGAGGCGGCGCAAACCATTGGGCTGAACTATGTGCAGACCATGCGCTACGTGATCCTGCCACAGGCAATCCGGCGTATTCTGCCGCCGCTGGCAAACCAGTTCATCTACATCGTCAAGATGAGCGCCTTCGCCAGCGTCATCGGGATGCAGGAACTGACCCGCCGCGCGAATGAGTTGGTGGTGACGGAATACCGCCCGCTGGAAATCTATACCCTGCTGATTTTCGAGTATCTGATCCTGGTTCTGATCATCTCAGCCGGGGTGCGCTGGCTGGAGCGTCGTATGGGCGCGGACGAGCGCGGATAAGGAGCAAAAAATGGACTGGAAAGATTTCATGGCCGAGACCGAGGCCAATATCGGGGCCTTTTCAAAGGAGGTGCCTGAAACAGTGCGCGGCTTTGGCATCATGGGAAAGGCCGCCAAGACCGATGGCGCGCTGAGCGAGAAAACCAAGGAGTTCATGGCGCTTGGCATTGCGATCGCGACCCGCTGCGACAGTTGCATTGGATTTCATGTGCGTGCGCTGGTCCGGCTGGGCGCTACCCGCGAAGAGATGTGCGAGGCGTTGGCCATGGCCACCTATATGGGCGGAGGGCCGTCCTATGCGTATAGCGCCAAGGCGCTCAATGCTTTTGATGTGTTTTCGGAGTAAGAAACATGCGTCCTGATCTGGCCGGAGCAGAGGGGTTTATTCGCAACAGCTGGTATGTCGCCGGACGATCCGAGGATTTTGGCCGCAGCCTGAACGCCGTGCGAATGCTGGGCGAAGAGATAGTAGTCTATCGTGACACAACAGGTAAAGCGATCGCGTTGGAGGACGCTTGCCCGCATAGAAAGCTGCCGCTGTCTCGGGGCACCATTGAAGGGGACCATGTGGTTTGCGGCTATCACGGTCTGACTTTCGGCTGCGGCGGTGAATGCGTCAGCGCCCCCACACAGCTGGACAATCCTCCGCGCCGCGCCGCCGTGCATGCCTTCCCGGCCGAAGATCGCTGGGGGTTTCTGTGGCTCTGGATGGGAGACCCGGATAACGCCAGCACTGACGATATCATCGATATCCCCAATTTCGACAACCCGTCCTGGGGCAAGACCCGGACCGGAGCGATGGAGATGGCGTGCCACTACCTTTACATCATCGACAACCTGCTGGATCCAAGCCATGTGGCCTGGGTGCATCTGACCTCGTTTGCCGGGGCAGGGACCGACAACCGCCCGCTGGATCTTGAAGAAACCGAAAGCGGTGTCATTGTTTCGCGCTGGATCGCGGACGAACCCGCGCCGCCCTACTACGCGCCGATACTGCCGTTTGGGCCAAGTTGTGACCGCAAGCAGCATTACGAATGCCGTCTGCCGTCCACTGCGATCAACATGTCCGTTTACACTCCGACGGATGAGGGCGGGGCGGATCGACCGATGTCGCCCAATGCCTTTGTGAACATTTCGTACAATTTCATCACGCCGGTCGATGCGGAAACCTCTCGGTATTTCTGGTTCCAGCACCGCAACATGCACGCGGATGACGCAGCCATGTCGCAGCGCATGTTTGAGGGCGCGGTCATGGCCTTCAACGAGGACAAAGAGGTTCTGGAATACGTCCAAACAGGCATGGCACGGCGCAAGACCGGCTATATCAACCTCGGGCTGGACGCGGGCGCGATGCGCTTCCGCGCGCGGGTTGCAAAACTGATTGCGCAGGAGGCTGGCTGATCAACCGGCCGACAAGCGCCCGTTCGCGCCCTGGCCTACGTGTCGGGCCGGGTCGTCGAACACCGCTTTGATACAGGGATACTGTTCGAGGATTTCCGTTCCACCTGGCAACAGATCGGCCCGGAGAACACCGGCATCCCAGATTGCAACACCATCCACCCGGATCGTGGGATCCAGCACGTTGAGTGAAATCTCACCCGGCGCATAATGCCCGCAAGTGTGAAAGTGCACCAGGCGCGGATTGCCAAAGGCAGATCCGCTCCAACGTTCAAAGCTGCTTTGGGCAGGGGTGGTATAGGCGCAGCCCGGATGGATACCTGCGTGCCAGGAATGCATGGTCAGGGGATCAAGACCGAACATCCGACCGACCTTTTCGTAATGCATCTGCGCGCAATGCACATCCATGGGATGGCCGTCAAAATCGGTCAGGCGGTTGTTTTCGAACCGGATGGTCAGCGGTTCTCGCAGGTCACAGCCGTATGGTTCATAGAACTTCGATCCGGTGCCGACCAGAAACCCGTCCTGAACCAGCACACCAGAGAACCCCTGCGCGGGAACCGGGGCAAAAACCGACATCGGAAAACGCGTGATGCTGACATCCGTGGCACCTGATGGCGGGAAGGCGGCGCCCGGGCCAGCGAAGTTGGTGCCAAGCGGGCAGGTCACGTGGATGCGCCCGGCGTTGGCCAGCAGCGTGTTGACAGCGTTTTTCAGCTCGACGAACCCGGTGTAGTTGGCTCGCCCGAAACCCGACGCCAGCATTCCGGCGTCCAGCGCATACGACATGATGGGCCGAACGTCCTCCATGCCCGCGTCGAACCTTATCTGATCGCCGGTGCGGGACAGAAACAGGGTGCAGTCCGCCGACTTCATCGCCGATTTCAGCTCTTCAGGCACCAAGGGACCCATGGGTTCGAATGGGAGAGTTCGAACTGCGGTTTTGATCCGGTTCTGTCGGGCACAGTCGACGATAGCCCCTGTGATCTCGGCATCATAATAACCGTTGGCCGCATCTTCGCAGACCACAAGCAACTGGTCGCCCGCCGTCAGGCCACCGCATCTGAACAACAGGTTTTCAGCACCCGCCATGAGATCTGGACTGTGCATTTCCGCTGATCCTCAACAAATCCCCCGCGTTGGTGTTTTACATCTTTCACGTTTCTGTGATCCAGAAAAAATTTCACCTTAAGAAAAAAATTAACTGACATGCTTGAGGGCTTTGTTCATAAGCTGGGCCCGAACAGGACAGGAGACATAGCAATGAGTGCTTGGATCGAGATGATCTCGGACGGCAAGGCCGACGGCCGCCTGAAAGAGCTGCTGGACAAGGCCCGCACCCCTCATGGCACCGTTGACACTGTCATGCGTGTGCATTCATTGCGCCCCGAAACGATGAACGGGCATGTGACGCTGTATCGTTCGGTCCTGCATTCCGATGACAACAAGTTGCCATTCTGGTTTCTCGAGGTTGTCGCCAGCTATACTTCGATCCTGAATGATTGCACCTATTCACTGACCCATCACTTCATGAACGTGCGCAACCTGCTGAAGGACCAGCCGCGCAGCGACCGGATTTTTGTCGCGCTCAAGGCCCATCGGCCCGAGGATGAATTCGAAGGCAAAGAACTGGCGCTGCTGCGCTATGCCGCCAAGCTGACGACGGATGTCGGTAAAATGGTCAAGTCCGACTTCGAAGTGCTCAAGATCGCAGGCTGTGAAGACGGAGAGATCCTGGAGGTCAACCAGGTCTGCGCCTATTTCAACTATTCCAACCGATTGCTGAACGGTCTTGGCGCAACGACCGAGAATGATGTGATCGGCTTTTATACGGGTGACGACTGATGGGTTGCGGCGGGTCTGGTTCCGTGCCGTGGAACAACGTTTTGGGGGGTCAGCTGATAGCTTTGGGTTGCGGTGGTTTCATGCCCCACGTGTTTTCTTCCGCTGTTTTGCGGATGATTGCGCCGATCTTCAATAGATTTTCGCTAAGCGGGTTGGTCTTCCGCCAGATCAGACCAATCGTCCGCGTCGGCGGTGTGTCCTGAAACCGGGCAATGGACACATCCGCGGATCGGGTTTCCAGCCCAACCGCCATTTCCGGTATCAGAGTTACACCGATGCCGGCACCGACCATCTGAACCAGTGTAGAAAGCGAACTGCCCTCCATGATGTGCTGCGGTTCGATATTGCGGATTGAGCAGAAGGACAGGGCCTGATCCCTGAAGCAATGCCCCTCTTCCAGTAACAGCAGGCGCATGGTTCTGAGCTGCGAGGAACTTGGCATCGGCAGGTTGGCATCCTGCGCCGGGCGAACCAACAGAAAGTCTTCGTTGAACAGCGAGAATTCTCGGAGGTTGGGTTCCGAGACAGGCAGGGCAACGACGCCAAAATCCAGTTTTGAATCCAGTATTTCACCGATTAACGTCTTGGTTATCGTTTCCTTTGGTTCGATGGTCAGTTGCGGGAAACGTTGCGACAAAGCTTTGATGATCGAGGGCAGCAAATAAGGTGCAACTGTGGGAATGACCCCGATTCTGATGCGGCCGGACAAAGGGCCTGAGGGGGATTGCACCAAATTCCCCAAATCCTCCACCCGGGTCAGGATTTCGCGGCCATGTTTCAGCACGTCTTCGCCAAGTGCTGTCAGGCGGGTTTGACGGGCCGCGCGTTCGACCAGCGGCCCACCCATGATTGCTTCCAGCTCTTTGATTTGTATGGAAAGCGCGGGCTGCGATATCGCACTGGCCGCGGCGGCCTTTCCAAAGTGGCCGTGCGTGGCGAGCGCCTCGAAATAGCGCAGGTGTTTAAGCGTGAGTGCTTTCATATGAAAAACTAATCGCAACGATAGTAATTACAAATTTCCAATTATCGAAGCTGTAAGGTACGAGTCAAGATATCTGAACCCCTAGGTAAATACTCAGGAGATTTACAATGGACGGTACCCCCCACAATCACCAATCCGGCGGCTGCCCTGTCATGCATGGCGGCAATACTGGAACGGGCAATTCCGTTACCAAGTGGTGGCCGGATTCGCTGAATCTGGACATTCTGAGCCAGCACGACACGCGCACGAACCCGATGGATGCGGATTACAACCACCGCGAAGCGGTCAAAGGGCTGGACTTCAAGGCGGTTCGCGCCGATGTCGAGGCGCTGCTGACTGTCAGTCAGGACTGGTGGCCGGCAGACTGGGGTCACTACGGTGGCCTGATGATCCGTCTGGCGTGGCACTCGGCCGGGTCTTATCGTCTGGGGGATGGTCGAGGTGGCGCCGGTTCGGGCAACATCCGGTTTGCGCCGCTGAACTCGTGGCCGGACAACGCCAGCCTGGATAAAGCCCGGCGTTTGTTGTGGCCGGTGAAAAAGAAATATGGCAACGCGCTTTCCTGGGCTGACCTGATCGTTCTGTCGGGAACCGTTGCATATGAAGCCATGGGGCTGAAGACCTTTGGCTTCGGATTTGGTCGCGAAGATATCTGGGGCCCGGAGAAAGATGTTTACTGGGGGTCGGAAAACCAGTGGTTGGCCCCGTCCGAGAACCGATATGGCGATCTGGAAACTCCCAGTACGCTGGAAAACCCTCTGGGTGCGGTGCATATGGGCTTGATCTATGTGAACCCCGAAGGCGTGAACGGCAATCCGGATCCTTCCAAAACCGCGCTGCATATCCGTGAAACCTTTGCCCGTATGGCGATGGATGACGAAGAGACTGCGGCGTTGACCTGCGGTGGTCATACGGTCGGCAAGGCCCATGGTGCGATGCCAGGCGACAATATCGGCGCCGAGCCCGAAGCCTGCCCCGTGTCCAGCCAGGGTCTGGGATGGGAGAACCCTGATCAGAACGGTAAAGCGACCAACGCCTTTACTTCTGGGATCGAAGGGGCGTGGACGAAAGAGCCCCTGAAGTTTGACATGGGCTATTTCGACTACCTGTTCGGCTACGAGTGGGAGCTGGGCAAATCGCCCGCCGGCGCCCATCAGTGGCAGCCCGTCGACATGCCCGAAAACGAAAAGCCGGTCGACCCGACCGACCCGTCTGTTCGTCGCATGCCCATGATGACTGATGCGGATATGGCGATGAAAGTCGACCCGACCTACAACGCGATCTGTCAGAAGTTCATGGCGGATCCGGACTATTTTGCCGATACATTTGCACGTGCCTGGTTCAAGTTGACTCACCGTGATATGGGTCCACGCGTCAACTATTATGGTCCAAACGTGCCGTCAGAAGACCTGATCTGGCAGGATCCGATCCCGGCTGGTTCGACAGATTATGACATAAATGCCGTCAAGGCGAAGATCGCAGACAGCGGCCTGACGGCAGTCGAGATGATCACCACAGCCTGGGACAGTGCCCGCACCTTCCGTGGCTCGGACAAACGCGGTGGCGCAAATGGGGCGCGCATCCGACTGGCGCCGCAAAAGGACTGGGCAGGCAACGAGCCCGAGCGTCTGGCAAAAGTGCTGGGTGTGCTGGAGCCGATCGCAGCGGAAACCGGTGCCTCGATTGCCGACGTGATCGTTCTGGCGGGCAATGTCGGACTGGAGCAGGCAATCAAGGCCGCAGGCTTTGACGTGGCGGTTCCGTTCTCGGCCGGTCGCGGCGACGCGTCGGACGAGCAGACCGATGTGGACAGTTTCTCGGTGCTTGAGCCGCTGGCGGACGGGTTCCGCAACTGGCAACTGAAGGAATACGCAGTATCTCCTGAGGCAATGATGCTGGATCGCGCGCAACTGCTGGGTCTGACCGCAGCCGAGATGACCGTTCTGGTCGGTGGCCTGCGTGTGCTGGGTGCCAACCATGGCGGATCGCCACATGGTGTCTTCACTGACCGGCTGGGTCAGCTGACAACAGACTTCTTTGTCAACCTGACGGATATGGCGCTGAGCTGGCATCCGGTTGACGGCGGAACCTACGAACTGCGCGACCGCGCCTCGGGTAAGGTCAAGTTCGCCGCAACCAGCGCAGATCTGGTCTTCGGCTCGAACTCGATCCTGCGCGGTTATGCAGAGGTTTATGCTCAGGACGATAACGCCGAGAAGTTCGTACGCGACTTTGTGGCGGCATGGACCAAAATCATGAACAACGACCGGTTCGATCTGGTTGCCTGACTCATGAAAAAACCAGGCGAGGATACCCTCGCCTGATTATCTTTTCAGGGGGCTGCATCCGCTAATGCCCGCTATGCCGCAATCATGCTCCGACAGACCGTTGTCGACGCGATACACCACTTCGGATGCTGTCACGTTTTTTGCGTCTTTGCCGATCACGACATCCAGTTCGGCTCAGGACCCGTAGATTTCCGTTTTGCGGAGACTCACTCACACGGCCATGAACATGTCTTTGTATCGGTCACGCAAAATGTTCTTTTGAACCTTGCCCATCGTGTTGCGGGGAAGTTCATCCACAACGATCAGCTTGCGCGGATGCTTGAACCGCGCCAGACCTTCGCGTACCACCCCTGTTATCGCATCCGGATCGGGAGTCTGGCCGGGCTCTGCCACGATGATACCAACAACCGTTTCACCGAAATCTGGGTGCGGCACGCCGATCACGGCGCTTTCCAATACACCGGGTTGATCATCGAGAACCAGCTCGATCTCTTTGGGGTAAATGTTGTAACCGCCCGAGATGATAAGATCCTTGTTGCGACCAACGATATGGACGTAGCCATCGTCGTCGATGCGGCCCAGATCACCGGTGATGAAAAAGCCATTGTCGCGCAGTTCGGCAGCGGTTTTTTCAGGCATCTGCCAATAGCCTTTGAAGACGTTGGGCCCACGCACCTCAATCTCGCCGATCTCGCCCACGGGCAGGGTATTGCCGTCTGAATCACAGATCTTCAGTTCAACCCCGGGTAGCGGGTGCCCAACCGTTCCGGCGCGCCGATCGCCGTCATAAGGGTTTGACGTGTTCATGTTGGTTTCAGTCATGCCGTAGCGCTCAAGGATGCGATGACCCGTTCGTTTCTCGAACTGCACATGGGTTTCCGCCCGCAGTGGTGCCGATCCCGATACGAACAGGCGCATATGGGTGGCCAGTTCCTTGGTAAAGCGGCGGTCGTCCAATAGGCGCGTATAGAAGGTTGGGACGCCCATCATCGACGTGGCATAGGGCAAATTGTCTATGATCTGATCCAGATCGAATTTTGGTAGCCAGATCATGCATCCGCCCGCGGCCAGCATGATGTTGGTCGCGACGAACAGCCCGTGGGTGTGGAAGATTGGCAGGGCATGCAGAAGCACATCCTGCGAGGTGAAGCGCCATTCCTTGATCAGTGTCTGTGCATTCGACAGCAGATTATTCTGGGTCAGCATGGCCCCCTTGGACCGGCCTGTGGTTCCCGATGTATAGAGGAACGCGGCCAGGTCCTCGCCATCGCGGGCGACGGTTTCGAAACTTGTCGGCATGGTTGCGGCCTGATCTGTCAGGGACCCGCTGCCATCCGCGTTGAGGGTCTCTATTCGCGCCCCCAGCTGCGCGCCGACAGGGGTCAGTTTTTCCTCACTTTTGGCGTCACAGATAATCAGTGCGGCTCCACTGTTTTCTATGAAATAGGTTAATTCATCTACCGTGTAGGCGGTATTGAGCGGTAGGAACACCAGACCGGCTTGGGCGCAAGCTGCATAAAGCGCCAGCGCCTCGGGTGACTTCTCAACCTGCGCCGCAACGCGATCACCGGGATTCAGACCCAGACGCGTGGCGACATGCGCGATCTGCGCCGCGTTGCCGAGAAAGTCCTGATGGGTGATTGTTGTCCCATCCAGCAGCCGCAAAAAAGGTGTGCGTTTGCCAGCATGAATGCCGAACAGGCCGTCATAGAGGGGGTTAGCCATCAGGTTTACCTTTCTTGAAGCATGGAGAGAGAGGTGGATGCAGCGGAGAATTTTGTCTCGGTTGAGGCGGTCATCTCATGGGTTTTGGTGAATTGTTCGTGGTTCAGGGCCACGCGGGTCAAGTCATACAGGTAGTTGACCATGGCGCCAACGCACTGAGCGGTGTCTGCGTTAGCATGCAGCGAATGAGTAAGCGCACTGTTACCCAAATGAAACTGCGCAATCGGATCGAAGGGCGTGCTCCCTTTTCCTTTGGCGTTCATCAAGCAATTCGGTGCCAAAGCTCTCATTTGGTCGGACTTTCCCGGTTGATCGGACGCAACACCAGAATACCGTGGTTGAACATGCAGGCTTAAAGGTGGCGGTTCTGCCCCATCCTTTTTACGCGGGCGCTGAAACAGAAAGGATGAACCAAGATCGCTCGGCAGAGGTTGACGGTTGGCTTCAAATGCAACCGCCAGCCTCTGCAGTGCTTATTGCTCTCACAGTGTCGGCGAGCGGGCGTTCCCCCGAAGCTCTACGAGAATCGTTCCGGCAACAAGGCATCCGGCAGGTTCTGATAGCAAACAGGACGCAGGAAACGTCGGATCGACAATGTGCCGACAGATGTGGCACCGAAATTGGTCGAAGCCGGGTAGGGGCCGCCATGGACCATGCTGTCGCACACCTCGACCCCCGTGGGGAAGCCATTGGACAACACGCGCCCGGATTTGCGTTCAAGGATCGGCAGCAGGGACCGGGCCATGTCCATGTCGGCCTCGTCCATTTGCAGCGTGCAGGTCAACTGACCGTGCAAACTGCGCGCGACGTCGCGCATCTCGTCGGATGTTTCGGCGGTAACGATGATGCCCAACGGGCCAAACACCTCTTCTGCGAGGGTTTCGTTGGCCAGCCATGTCGAGGTGCTTGTTCGGTAAAGGAAGGGGGCTGCGTTGCGCTGGTCGCATATCGACGTCAGAACCTCCTGAACGCCACCGGTTTCCGCGACGCGGGCCTGACCGTTGCGATAGGCTTCGGCGATGCCGTCGGTCAGCATGGTCTGCGCCGGAACTTCGGTCAATGCGGTCCGTGCGATCTCGGCGAAACGGTCTGTTGCTTCACCTGCCGGTATCACGACGACGCCCGGGTTGGTGCAGAACTGACCTGCGCCCATGGTCAGCGATCCGGCCCAGTCTTTGGCGATGTCTTCGCCCCGGTTCGCGAGTGCCGCACCCAGAATGAACATGGGGTTGACCGATCCGAGCTCACCAAAAAACGGAATCGGTTCGCGGCGCGCGGCGCACAGGTCGAACAGGGCGCGACCGCCTGTAAGCGACCCGGTGAACCCGACTGCCTTGATCAGAGGGTGCTGCACCAAGGCTGAACCCACAGCCGGCCCGCCGTCCTGGATCAGGCTGAAAACACCGGGATGAATGTTGCAACGGCGGGCAGCAGCGAAGATTGCTTCAGCGATGATCTCGCCGGTGCCGGGATGGGCGCTGTGGCCTTTGACGACAACCGGGCAGCCGGCAGCCAGTGCGGCGGCGGTGTCCCCCCCGGCGGTGGAAAACGCCAACGGGAAATTTGATGCGCCGAACACTGCAACCGGGCCGATCGGACGCTGGATCATTTTCAGATCGGGCCGGGGCAGGGGTGCACGGTCCGGCAGCGCGCCGTCGTGGCGCCGGTCCAGATAATCGCCGCTGATGATATGCGTTGCAAACAGCCTTAGCTGCCCCGACGTGCGGCCTCGCTCACCTTGCAACCGAGCTTCGGGCAGGCCGGTTTCCTGTGTGCCAATCTCGGTGATTGCATCGGCGCGCGCTTCGATCTCGTCGGCAATGGTGTTCAGGAAGGCGGCACGTTCTTCCCGAGTGGAATAGCCATAACTCCAAAAGGCATCTTCCGCGGCCTGCGCAGCGGCATCGACGTCTGAAATGCGACCTTTCGAATAGTCATGCGATAGCCCATGTGCGGGTTGTGATGCAAAGAAATCGTCACCTGCAATCCAGTTGCCTGCGATCAGATGCTTGCCATGCGGAGTAAAGTTCATTTGGGCCTCGTATTTCATGATGTCCAGTCTAATGGATAATGTATCCAAAATGACAGGACATGCAAGACCGCCTTAGGGTTCGTCTGTCCCGCGCTTCGAGGCGATCATTTCCAGAAGCTGTTCCTTCGTCCGGCGTATGTGCTGCGTCAAGACCTCGCATGCTTTGTCCACCTTGCCTTCCCGGGCCAGCCGCAACAGATCACGATGTTCCTTTTTTGCGGGTTCGCGCTGTTTCATCACGCTCAGGTGCATCCTTACATAGCGATCCGATTGCAGGTTGACGCGGTCCAGCAATTCGTTGGTCAGCTTCCGCTGTGAAGCCGCATAAAGCGCCGAGTGATATTGATAGTTCAGTATCCCCCACTTGCCGACGTCATTTTCATCGTATGACGCTTCCATCTGCTTGAGTATCTCGTCGCAACGAGCAAATTCCCTTGGGCCCATATTAGGGATGGCTCGGCGAAACAGATCCACTTCGATCAGGATGCGAAGATCGAAAATCTCACCGATTTCGTCGAGGGAGTGTTTGGTCACCGAGCCGCCGCGATTGTTGGCCCATTGTACCAGGCCTTCGGCATTCAGGCGTTTCAGCGCCTCGCGGATTGGCATACGCGAGACATCATATTCCTCGGCCAGTGCTTCCTGCCGGATCGTCTCACCTTCGGCGAGTTCGCCGCTCAGGATACGTTCACGCAGATCATTTGCGATGACGTCCGGTAGGCTTTGTTTCGTGATCGCGCGTTTTCCTGCCATTTCCAATATCCCGCCGCGGTTTTTTGGATACAATTACCCGTAATCACCGACTTTTCCAAGCCGAACTTGGATTTCGACCCATTTCAGAGAGTTTGAAAAGTATGGATCTGGTGATGAATCCATCATCCAGGATGTATCAATCCCACCTCTGTCAAAGTGAAGGCAAGCAGGTTTGAAACAAGATCAACCGTCCTTAACCCTAAGTGTTGGTGGGGCGGTTATCGGCGGCCAGGGCCTTGAGTTATCCCGAACTACCAAACTCGGGTCGCGGATATGCAGACTTTGCCATCAACGAAAATTGCGCGACATCAGATCTCAGACACCCCAGGTGTCAGACAGTCGATAACCACCCGGCCACGGGTCGTCAGGGTCCAGCATGTGCTGATGAATTCCGGTGATCCAACCGCGACCGCTGATTTCAGGAACGATTGCCGGGCGGCCACCTATCTGCGCTGTGTCAAGGATCCGACCGGTAAATCGTGATCCGATGATCGAAACCGCCTCGAAGGTCTGGCCGGGTTTCATCAACCCTTTGGCTGCCATCAGCGCCATGCGGGCAGACACCGCGGTACCCGTCGGCGAACGGTCAACCTTACCCGGCTGGATCGCCACGGCGGACTTGCCGCTTAGACCGGTTTCCGTCTCGCTCAGCGGTCCGCAAAAGGCGCAGAACGATATATGATCCCAGTCCGGGTTCTCGGGATGAGAGAACCCAAGCTGTTCATTGGCGGCGTTTGTGATCTTTACCCCCAACCGGGCTATGTCGCGGGCCTCATGATCGACGATTGCAAACCCAAGCGTCTGCGCATCGACGACCACAAAGCTGTCGCCGCCATAAGCGGTATCTACCGTGATCGTGCCCAGTCCGGATACCTCGAGCGGGACCGACAGCTTGTCGGCAAAGCTGGGCAGGTTCTGGACAAAGATGCGTTGTGCCTTGCCATCGCGGCATTCCGCACGTACCCGGACCAGCCCTCCCGGTGCCTCCAGCACCATATGAGTTTCCGGCTCTTTCATCGGAATGATCCCACTATCCAGTAATACGGTTGAGACACAGATTGAGTTGGACCCCGACATGGGCGGCGTGTCTTCGGGTTCCATGATGATCCAGGCGGCATCCGCCTCGGGGTGTTTTGGCGGAACCAGAAGGTTGACATGCCGGAACACACCGCCGCGCGGTTCGTTCAGAACAAAGTTGCGCAGGGTTTGATCCCGCGCGATGAAGCTTCGCTGATCCCAGAGAGTGTCGCCCGGCGGTGGGGCGACACCTCCAACGATGACATCTCCAACCTCACCTTCGGCATGGGCCGAGATCACATGTACGGTTTTGCTGCTGCGCATGTTTACCTCAGCTATATTGCGCGACAGGGGCACCCAGCGCGTCGAAGATCGGTGTCACGCCCAGACCGGGACGATCTGTTGCGGTCATCCGGCCATTGACACGCTTTGGTGCGCCTTCGGCGATGTCCACGGTACCATAGGAATTGAAATCGGTGGCCGAGAACGTGAACTCGGACGGTGTTGACCGCGCCAGATGGGCGATGGTGGCTGTGGTGATGTCGCCGCCCCATGTGTCCTCGATGGTCATGGGAATACCGTGCGCCACGCACAGATCCCGCATCAGTTTTGCCTTGGTCAAACCACCGACCTTGGAGATTTTCAGATTGATCACATCCATAGCGTCGTCGGCAATGCCGCGAACCAATGTGTTGGGAGTGTCGATGACCTCATCCATCACAAACGGCAGCGCAGTACGGCGGCGGATCGAAACGCATTCCTCATAGGTCAAGCAGGGTTGTTCCACATAGACATCCAGACCCGAGACCGCGCCCACGACACGAGCAGCCTCGTGTCGGGTCCAGCCAGTGTTGGCATCTGCCACCAGAAGATCGGTCTTTTTCAGAACCGCGCGGGTGGCGTGAATGCGGTCGATGTCGTCATTGGCGTCGCCGCCCACTTTCAGTTGAAACTTCGTGTAGCCTTCGGCTGCATAGCCTTCGATCTTTCGCGCCATGATGTCCGGCGCTTCCTGACTGATCGCACGATAAAGCACCACATCCTCCTGTGCCGCGCCGCCCAAAAGGGTGTAAAGCGGTTGCCCGGTCGCCTTGCCCAGAAGATCCCAGCAGGCAATATCAACAGGAGCCTTGGCATAGGGGTGGCCACGCAGGGCAGCATCCATGGTGCGATTGATCTGGCCTATATTAAGCGGATTCTGCCCGATCAGATGTGGCGATAATTCGGCCAGCCCGGCCCTGACGCCAAGTGCGAAGGACGGAAGATAAGCCGATCCCAGCGGGCAGCATTCGGCATAACCCTTCAGACCTTCATCCGTGATGATCTCGAGAACGGTGCTGTCGAAGACTTCGACATAGTTGCCATTGGACCAGTTGTAACGACCTTCCTTCAGCGGCAGATCCACCTGATATACGTTCAGTGCGGTGATTCTCATGTGATGTTCTCCAGATCAGAAGCGTGTGGATGCGTAAGGCTTCATGTCGAGCGCGGGCTTGGCGTTCGTGACCAGATCCGCGACCAGATCCGCCGTGCCTGCGGATTGCGTCAGGCCCAGATGTCCGTGTCCAAAGGCATAAAAAACCTGTGACGCACGGGGCGAGCGATCGATCACCGGCAAACTGTCGGGAAGCGATGGCCGGAACCCCATCCATTGCGTACCGCCTTCTAGGTTCAGATCAGGCATGAAGCGCCCGGCCTTTGCCAGCAGCGTGTCGGCCCGCTTGTAATTGGGCGGCAGTTCCAGCCCTCCCAACTCGACCGCACCACCGATGCGCACACCGCCGTTGATCCGTGTCACCACGAACCCATGTCCACCAAAGGTCAGATGGGTGCGCAGGTCAAAGGCCCCTTCGGGCAGGGTGGTGTTATAACCGCGCTCGGTTTCAAGAGGGATGCGATCGCCCAGGGTTTTCACGAGTTGGTGAGACCAGGCCCCGGCGGCCACGATCACGTGTCTTGCATCAATTTCACCGATCGAAGTCGTCAGGTGTACGCCTGCATCCATCGGTGTGAGCGCGTTGATTGCCGCGATTTGAACCTGACCGCCACGCGCAGTGAACCGGGTGGCCAAATGTCTTGTCCAACTGGCCGGATCGACCGTGTTCATCCAGGTGGGCGTAAATCCCGCGTGGGTAAATCGTCGGTGAAGCCCGGGCTGGATTTCCGCAATCGCGTCGGGGCTATCCAGCAGGTCAAAGGGGATGCCGTGATCCTTGCGGATATCCCACGTGGGAAGACTGGCGCGGAATTCGCCTTCACTTTCGAACAACTGCAACTGGCCTTCGCGTTGCATTAGCGCTTCGCCGTCGACATCCGCAATCTGGCGTTCCAGCGCCGCGCGGCTGTGATCCATCAAAGCAGCCTGTGCAGACAGAGCAGCAGCATAGCGATCCTGCCAACTGGCCCGCCAGAACCTCAGCATCCACGGTGCGATGTTCAAAGCGTAAGAGGGGGGGATTGAAAGCGGACCCAATGGATCAAACAGCCATTTCGGAGCTTTGCGCATGATCCCGGGGGTGGCCAACGGCACGATGTCGGTAAAGGCAAAAGCTCCGGCATTCCCTTTCGAGGCACCAGCTCCTACGCCTTCGCGATCCAACACCAGAACCTGTTTGCCGCGCTTTTGCAATTCCAGTGCCGTGCTGATCCCAATGATACCAGCGCCGATCACAACAATATCCGTCAGGTTGTCTTGCAGCATGGCCAGATCTTTTCAAACTGTGGTTCGGTACCGGGGGCCGGATTGCGCCAATCCCCGATAGTTTTGTCAAAGAAGGATCCCACTGCGGAACGGATCGTTTTGCGCGAAAATCATTTTGCCCTGGGCCATGATATGGGCCTGCCCGGTCAGGGTCGGGATGACGCCGCCATTGGGGCCGGGCTGATAGCTTAGTCGGTAAGAACTGCCGATCACGCTTTCCTGCACGATCTCTCCTCCGGGAACCAGAACCCCATCCGCCGCCAGACAGGCCAGACGCGCCGAACTGCCGGTCCCGCACGGGGATCGGTCGTATTGATCGTCCGGGCACAGGACAAAGTTCCGGCTGTGAACGTTTTCGTCAGGGGATTTGTCCTGCAAGATCACGTGGTCCACCGGTTCCCCGTTTTCACCACGCAGGTTTTGCGCGATGCAGGCTTCGCGTATTGCAATGGTCAGGTCAGTGAGGGCTCGGATGTTGCCGGGGTTCACTTCTATCGGACTGGGATCGACAATGAAGAACCAGTTGCCACCATAGGCCAGATCGCCGGTCACTTTTCCATGGCCGTCGACATCAACAGATACAGAGGCCCTGACCCGGCGACTTTCGATATTGGTGACGCGCACGGTGTTGGCGTCCAACAGGTCAACCGAGATGACGCCGGCCGGCGTTTCAACCCTGTGCGTCCCCGGCCCAATCCGGCCCAGATGCGCCAGAGTGACCCCAAGCCCGATGGTGCCATGGCCGCACATGCCCAAAACGGCGTCGGCATCGAAATAGATCACGCCGGTCTCACAGCCTGACGTTTCCGGGGTGACAAGAAGCGCCCCGACCATGCCGGGTTGACCGCGCGGCTCCAGAAGGACCGATTTGTAGAAAGCCTCATGCTCGGTGGCCAGGCGTTGTGCGCGCTCGGACAGCGGGCCCGACCCCAGATCGGGGCCGCCGTCCAGGATAACCCGCGTGGGCATGCCTCCGGTATGGCTGTCGATCACATGCATTCAGCGATGACCCCACCCTGGCTGGACCAGTCGGCAAACCAGGTGCGAAACAGGCTGTATTGCTGTTCGCAATAGTTGCGCTGGGCATCGGTCAGTTCGTCGGTTTCGTTGAAGTGCAAACGGTATTCCTCTTCGCCGTTCAGGACCAGCAGGTGTTTGTAATACAGCACCAGATCGGTGCCTTCGTCAAAGCTGGCCAGCACGCCAAAGGCTTCTTCAAGCTCACGCGCGCGCAGGCGCGCTTCGGTATGACCCGCCGCCGCTTTCTGACACAGGGCAGCCAGCAGAAGTGCCTCTTTGGGCAAGGCGGTACCGATACCTGTAATCGAACCCGTGGCGCCGCAATTGACGAAGCCATGATAAACTTCGGTATCCACGCCCACCATCAGTGTCACCTGATCATCTTTCGAGGTGATGTGTTCCGCCGCATAACGCAGATCGCTTTTGCCGCCGAATTCCTTGAATCCAACCAGGTTCGGATGATCCGCACGCAATTCCAGGAACAAATCGGCGCGGGTGGCGAAGCCGTAAACGGGGCTGTTGTAAATGATAGCCGGGATATCCGGTGCCGCTGACAGGATTGCCTTGAAGTGGTTACGCTGTGCCGCGATGGACGATCCGCGCGACAGCACACGTGGGATGACCATAAGCCCTGCCGCGCCGACCTTTTGCGCATGCGCAGCCAGGGCCACGGCAGATTTCGAGTTTATCGCACCTGTGCCGACGACGACGGGCAGGCCTGCCTCGATCAAGCGTTCGACGCCTTGCATGCGTTCGGCAACTGACAGCAACGGCCAGTCGCCCATAGAGCCGCAATACACGACGGCCGACATGCCTGCCTCGATCATTTCCTTGCCCTTTTTGACCAGAGCATCGAAATCCGGTGTCCGGTCGGCTTTGCAGGGGGTCATCAGGGCTGGCATGGTGCCGGTGAAGATATTCTTGGACATGAAGTTGATCTTCCTCGTTGTTTCAGGGGACCGGTGCACTTAGCGCACATTGGCCAGGAACTTACGGGTGTTTTCGGATTGCGCATCACCGAATACTTGCCCGGGTGGGCCAATCTCTTCCATCACACCCCGATGGAAATAAGCAACCCGGTCCGATACATCGCGTGCGAAACCCATCTCGTGCGTGACACAGATCATGGTCATCCCTTCTTCGGCCAAAAGGCGCATCGTGTCGAGAACCTCGCCCACCAGTTCGGGATCCAGCGCCGACGTCGCCTCATCAAACAGCATGTATTCCGGTTCCATCGCCAGCGCGCGGGCGATGGCCAGACGCTGTTGCTGGCCGCCGGACAGGGCCGAGGGGTAGGCGTTGAGCTTTTCGCCCAAGCCGACGTGGGTCAGTTGTTTGGCCGCGACATCACGGGCCTCTTGCTTTGACAATCTTTTGACGATTTTGGGGGCGAGCGCGACGTTTTCCAGCGCTGTCAGGTGGGGAAAGCTGTTCCATTGCTGAAATACCATCCCCAGCTTTGTGCGCAGCTTGTTGATGTCGGTGCCCTTCGCATGAACATCGGTGCCATCGACCCTGACCGAGCCTTGCTGGATCAGTTCCAGCCCGTTGATGCAATAGAGAAGGGTCGATTTGCCGGAACCCGACGCGCCGATCACCGACAGGACCTCACCTTTCTGCACATCCAGATCGATACCTTTCAGCACATGCAGCGCGCCGAAATACTTGTGCAGGTCGCGAATTTCGATCATTGGGCCCACCTTTTTTCAAGAGACGCGGAATAGCGCGAAATTGGATAGCTGAGCGCGAAGTAGAACGCGCCCGCGATTGTCAGGATCAAGAAGGGTTCCTGCGTTCGGGTGATCAGGATCTGGCTAGCCTTGAGCAATTCGACGTAGCCCAATACCGACACCAATGCGCTGTCCTTCATCACACCCAGTGCAACACCGACCCATGCCGGGAACACTGCGCGTCCGCCGATAGGGAAGACGACATAGCGCAAGTCCTGCCAATAGGTCATGCCCAGACTGCGCGCGGCACGGCGCATCGGCGCGCCGACGGCCTCGATCCCGCCGCGCGCGACATTCGCAACCAAAGCCGCAGTGTAGATCGACAGGATCACCACGCCCGAGGCAAACGGGTCTAGGTTAAGCCCGACAATGGGCGCAAAGTTGTAGAACAGCACCAGTTGGATGATCAACGGCACCGAACGAAAAATGTCCAGAAACGGGGCCACTGTCAGGGTGGCTGCCAGTTTGCCTTCGTAAAGGATCCACCCGCACACCACTCCAAGAAACGTTCCGATGGTTATTGACAGAACTGAAATCCAGAGTGTCCGCAGGGCGGCTTCGGCCAGAAACCACAGATCATTGATGTTGAAGCTGCTGAAAAAGCTGACAGTGGGTTGCATCCGAGCGTCCTTCAGTAGCGAAAGAGCCGGGTCGCCAGCAGGCGTGAGGCTCCGAGAATGATTTTGACGATCACGTAGTAGATGACCGCCGTGACGGCGAAATATTCGAAGATGCGGAAGGTGCGTGAGGCAAAGAACTGCGTCTCTCCTGACAGTTCCCGGAAGCCGACCAGCATGCCCAGCGATGACATGAGCACGGCCCAGACCATCTGGTTGGTGATTGGGTGATAGACAATGCGAAACACCTGTGGGATCACCACGCGTGTGTAAGCCTGCCACGCAGTCATGCCCAGAGAACGAGAGGCGCGTAACTGAGTCTCGGGAACGGCCTGAAAGCCTCCGCGAAAGTTCTCGGCCAGATAGCCGGCACAATTGAATGTCAACGCGGCCAGCACAATGAAGTAAGGCGACAGGTGCAGGCCGAATGCGCCAAGCCCAAAGCCGAAAAAGAACAGCTGGAACAAAGCAGGTGTATTACGTGCCAGTTCGACCCAGGTTGAAGCAAACCAATACATCGGCCCCTTCAGGTGCATGCGCGTCAATGCCAGACACAGGCCGATGATGATGCCGAGGATCATCGCCATTACCGCGACTTGCAAGGTCAGCAGCGATGCCTCAAGCAAGTCCGGCAGGCTTTTCATGACCGGCCGCCAGTGGAAGTTATAATCGAACACAGGTTTCTTTTCCGAAGTTACCCAGCTCTTTCGCCCGGCAGAAGCCCGGCGAAAGAGTGTTTGGGAGTGGGATCAGTACATCACACCGGGAATGCGCAGCTCGGGTGTTTCGCCTCCGACATATTTGCCCCACAGTTCCTGATAACGGCCCGAACGCACCTGATGTGTAACAAACAGGTTCAGGAAGTTCAGCCAGGTGACGTCCTGTCTTTTGCCAACGACCGAGGTGTAATCGGTGGTCCAGGGCATACGCGGACCGGCCAGCACGGTTTCATACTGCTGGGTGATCGGCAGAACGGCGGTGTTGGTGGTGATACCGATATCGGCCTTGCCCTGTGCGACCGCCAGAAACACCTCGTTTTCCGACTGGTAGCCCTGATAGTTGCCTTCTTCACCCCATTCGGCAGCGATCTTTAGCCATTCCTGCTCTGGCACTGTGCCAATCGCGGCGGCGACCCGTTTACCGCGGATGTCTTCGAAGGTTTCGATCCCACTGTCCGCGTTCACGACGCCCTGCGCGTAGTAGATTGCATAGGGAATGGAAAAGCCTACGGTCCGCGCCCGTTCGAGGCTGTCCGAGGTCGCACCGAACACGACATCTGCGCGCCCGGTCACGATGACCGGCAGGCGCTCGGCCCAGGTCAAAGGCAGGATTTCCGCCTCAACTTCAAGCGCCGCAGCCAGATCATTGCAGTATTCCACGTCAAAACCCGCCGGTTCGTTGTTGGCGTCGCGATACCCGATCGGCGGAAAGTCCAGAACAACGCCACATCGAAGAGTGCCGCGATCCACGACATCGTCGAGCGTGTCCGCCATCGCAGGGCCTGTTGTGAAAGTAGTGAAGGCCGCCAGTGCGACGAGTTTCTTGAGCATGTGATCCTCCCTGAATCAAAAGATGTGAACACGAATAACGGATATTGTATCCAACATCCACAAAAAAGTTCTATCGGGCCTAATCGGCATGCGCCTCTACCCGGCTATCGGACGGAACAATTATTCAAAGAACGCCTGGTCGCTCATTGATTGTCTTGAGGTTTCGCTGTTCGATCCAAACTCAATGACCTCCGTTCCTCGTTCAGTTCGACAATCACCGAACAACGAAACATGTGCCAAACAGGTTGTTTCGGTTAAGCTGCGGCATGTCATATGAACCCAGGCTGGATATTGTCGGCGCTGCACTTGCGGATTCAAGCAGGACCCGCATTCTGTGCGAGTTGATGGATGGTCGGGCGCACACCGGAAAAGAACTGGCATCCGTTGCCGGGATCGCCCCGAACACCGCAAGTGAGCACCTGTCGAAACTTCGGGGTGCAGATATGATCGTCGCCGAGAAAAGCGGACGGTGCGTCTATTACCGCATCGCCAGCGATGAGGTCGCGGAAACTCTTGAACAGCTGTCTGCATTGTCGCCCACCGATCATCTGTACAGAGGTCGAAACGGGGAATGTCCGCCTGATTTGGTGGCGCGGACCTGTTACAACCACATCGCCGGTCGTCTTGGAGTCGTCTTGGCCCGGCGACTTGTGGACCAAGGCTGGATGTCTGTCGAAGGGACAAGCGCGCGCCTGACCCAAAGCGGAGGTGCGCATCTGAAGCGTATTGGAATTCTGTCTGACGCTGCATCATCTCTACCGGTCAAATGCTGTCTGGACTGGTCCGAGCGTCGCCACCATTTTTCCGGGCCGTTCGGGGTCAATCTTCTCGATCAGGCACTGTCAAGGAAATGGGTAACCCGCCCGCGCAACGGCAGGGCTTTGTACATCGAGCCGAAAGGTCTTGCTGCTTTCGAGCTGTATTTTGGCATCTCCAAAGACATGTTGTTTCGTAGCTTTGAAGTCACTTGAACTTCGGCCGGAGGCGAACTGTTCATAGTAGCGAAGGCCGGTGTCCCCGACCATGACTTGCCAAAACTAAGGGGACACCATGATCTGGCAAATCCAATCCAATCGTTTCGACCTCGAAGCGGGTTTCGAAATTACCGTGCAGGTTCCGCAACCACATGCAAAAGCTCTGCTTCAGGCTGTTTACCAGGTGACCGCGCTTGACTATGGCGACTACGACCATGTTTCTTTTCAGACTGAGGTCGGCACTCAACGGTTTCGTTCCTTACCGGGAGGGCGAAACGCTGCGACCGATCAAGTGGTCGAAGTGCCTTGCGTCGAACTCTCGTTCTTCGTTGCCGATCATCAAATCGTTAAAAACGTTGTGGAAACGCTTTTTGCACAGCATCCCTATGAAGAGCCGGTCATTCTGATCCGGTCCGCGTGGCGCACCTTGCACCGGGCCGGGATGGACGAAGACAACCCCAACAAGTTCTGGAACCGTCCGTCTGAAGACTGGGTGCCAGAGGTTCACAGAATCAAGCCGCACAAATCCGGCCAGGTCCCATAATACGTTTATCAGACAATGCGCAGGGTGTCTTTTTCCCCTTTCCCACTACTTCCAATGGCGTTCAGTCTGTTCTGACAACCCCGGTTTCAACCCACCTGTCAAACCGGGACAGAACTGCTTCGCAGAAAGCCGCGTCGTTGATGTGAACGTCCAGTTCTGTCATCGGCACCCGACCGGGCATGACCTTGCGCGCTTCATCCACCATTTCGGCCAGTGCCTTTGGATCATGCGCTTCTTCGCCTTCCTTGTCCCAATCCTCGACGCCCTGAACGGGCAAAAAGAAATGCACGGGCCCGGTTGCGGCTTCCAGCCGGTTCGTGAGTTCCCGAATCCAGGAACGTCGTTCAGCCCCGTTGAAGACCGAGCTTTTGATCAGGCGGTTGTGTTCATGGAACGGGCGATCAGCGTATTGCTCGGGGATATCCTGCCAACCCGCAAAGTCCAATAGATCCAGCGCACCTGGGGCCACCATCTGTGGTGTTCCTACACGTCCGGCATTGGTGACACGGTCATCGCCGCTGGAGACAACGGAACCCGCCATCAGGTTGCCGAATTCCTGCATGCAGAAGTCCATCACGCAGGCAAACGCGCCTTCGCCTGCCAGTTTTTCATAAGCCATGCCGCCCATGCCGGTAGAGTGGAACACGGCCACTTCAAACCCGCGGTCTTCCAATGCCGGTTTCAGAGTTTTCATGTAACGCAGGCAGGACGAACCAAGGCTGGTCATACCGATCAGAGGTTTGCTGCGATCGGGGGCGGTCGCCGCTTTGGTTGCGCCCACGACGGCCCCGGCAGCTTGGCTGAGCGAAGACTTGCAGATCGAGTTCATGCCATACAGGCCGCCGGCCCAGAGGATCATCTGAATGTCAGGTGCAAGCCGATGCGGAGGAATCAGAGGTGAGAAGCTGACCGTTGATACGATGTATTTGGGAACGCCCATCGGCAGCGCCTGCGCACAATCCAGCGCAAGGTCCGTGCCCATGGTTCCACCCGTGGCAAGCATTCCGTCAAACCGACCTTCTGAATAAGCCTTTGCAACGACCTTTGCTGCCCCGGCCGACATTGCGCGAAAGGCTTTGTTTTCGTCTCCTTGCGCGATGACTTCTTCAATGGTCATGCCACCGGCTGCGGCCACGTCGTGCTTTGAGATATCAGTTGGATCGGACGGATCACCCAGAACCGAGACATCCATGGTCAGGACGTCGGCACCCTGCGCTCTGACCGCCTTTTCGATGAACCGCATCTCGGGCTCTTTGGTGTCATAAGTACCAATCAGCAGGATTGTCTTTTTGGCCATTGGTTCCTCCCGTCTAAGTGTGGCGTTCGAGGTATTTGGTCATCAACCCTCGGGCGGTTTCAATGAACCGCACATTGCGTATGTCCGATCCTTCTTCATTCAGGCGGGATGCAACCCATCCCACATATGTTGCCGCGCGAAGTGCCGTGAACAGGTCAAGTTGCGCGGTGCAGATCGTTCGTTCCGATCGGTACCCGGCCAGCAAAGCATCGTGCAACTGGTTGAAATCCGGTTCGCGCAGATTCTTGAGGAGTATTGTCGCGATATCAAACAGGCGAAAACCGAAACCGGAATCGTCGAAGTCGATAAGCCACAGTTTGTCACCATCAACCATGATGTTTTCGCGGACAAGATCGGCGTGGATCAGCCCGTAATCCAACTGCTTTTCCACGCGCTGAAGGTCACGATCTGCGACGTCTCGGAACGCCAGGAAAAGTGATCGGTCCGTTTTCCCAAGCGTTGGGTTCTCCCAGAATCGACCCCAGAGAGGGGTGTCTCCAAGCAGCCCGCTACGATCCCATGACCAACGCGTGAAGTCGTGCGGACGAGTCCATTGGTCACTGATGTCATGCAGTCGCGCCGTTTCTCTGCCAATTGTGTGGAAGACGCCGTTTCTGTCGCGCTGCTCCAAGGCTGATCCGGTCGCACCCAAAGGGCTGCCCGGCAACCAGTTGAGCATGTCGACCTGAATGCCGTCCACCAGATGCAGATAGCGTCGATCTGCGGCCGGGACAGGAGTTGGAACTCCGACCCCGTTTTTGCCGAGAACGGCCATCCATTGTAGCTCTGAACGGAGTTCGACATCCGTTCGCAGCCCTTTGCGATGCAGTCGCAGAGCATAGGCGGTCTGGCCTGCCTGAACGCGATAGACGCAGTTTTCGCGAGCAGCCACGAGAGACCATTCGCTATCGACCAGTTCCCAAAGGGTCAGCGCCTGTTCCACGATCTGCTTCATGCGACCAGCGGCGTTTTCGCCAAAACTTCGTCCAGCGTGTCAAAGAGAAGATCCGCGTTTTTGATAGAGAATGGCATGGGTGGTCGAATTTTCAGAGCATTCTTATGGCGTCCAAGCTTGGAGTGAATAATCCCGCGCTGGCGCATGGCGTTGATGATACGGTCAGTGAATTCACTGGCGGGCTGCTTGCTGTCGCGATCAAGGACCATTTCGGCCCCGAATATCAGCCCCGAGCCGCGTATGTCTCCGATGACGTCATACTTTTCTTTCAAAAGCTTCAGTCGTTTTCGCGCATGGTCGCCAACGGATTTGGCATGTGCGACCAGGCTCTGGTCTTCGATCTCTTCCAAAACCGCCATCGCGGCAGCACAGGAAACAGGGTTTCCGCCAAACGTGTTGAAGTACCGATATCCCTTGCGGAACGCCGAAATGATCTCGGAACGTGTGACCACGCTGCCCACCGGATGGCCGTTGGCCATGGGTTTGCCCAAAGTCATGACATCCGGCACAACGCCCATCTTCTGATGCGCCCACATATGGGTGCCGGTTCGGCCAAAGCCTGATTGCACCTCGTCGCAGATCAACAGGCCGCCGGCCTGGCGTACGACCTTGGCCGTGGGTGCCAGCCAACCGTCCGGATTGTCTGGAAAGCCTTCGTTCAGAAAATAAGGGCAGACGATCAATGCGGCAAAACCGGTGCCGGCCTTTTCGTGCTCGGCAATCTGTTCCGCCACGGCATCGGCGAATTTTGACCCGTCCGGGTCGGGATCGCGATAGCTGTCGGGTGCGCCGACAAAACGGAAATACTTGCTCAGCCCGAAGCCGACTGTCGGGATGTTCGATTTGCTCAACTGGCTGACCAGCGCTGTATTTCCATGATAGGTGGCGTCAGTGGCAATGATCCCTCGTTTTCCGGTCATTGCCTCTGCCATTCGCAAAGAAATGTCATTTGCCTCGGAACCGGTGCAGGTGAGGATGGCCGTATTCAGCGCTGCATCCATCGTCCCGGTCAGTTTTTCCACATAGTCCAGAATCCCGTCGTGCAGATACCGGGTGTGCGTGTTGAGCGTGCGCGCCTGACGACAGATCGCCTCGACTACGCGCGGATTGCAATGCCCCACATGTGGCACGTTGTTGTAGCAATCCAGATATTTACGCCCGTCCGCATCCCACAACCAGACGCCTTCGCCTTTTACAAAATGAACTGGCTCGTCGTAGAACGTCGACACGTTAGGGCCCAATAGCCTGGCCCGGCGCTCAATGAGTTCAACAGATTTCGCTGGAAGAGTCATGAGGTCGGCCTTCTCTCAGAGTTTTATCCAGGCGGTTTTCAGATCGAAGTATTTTTCCAGTGCGTGCAGAGATTTGTCGTGCCCATTGCCCGACTGGCGAACCCCGCCCAGCGGCACAGTCAGGTCGGCACCGCCATATGTGTTGACGTGCACAACACCGGCGCGAATGTCGGCCACCATGCGATGCGCGCGGCTGAGGTTCGAGGTCCAGACACCGCCAGCCAGCCCATAGACCGTGGCATTGGCCAGACGGATCGCTTCGTCTTCATCCTTGAAAGGCGTAACCGCCAGTACAGGGCCGAAGACTTCGTTCTGGAACAGGTTGTCGGTCTCTTTCACGTTGGCCATTACGGTCGGCGCCATGTAATAGCCTCCGGTCTCTGTCAGGATGCGGGTGCCACCGGTGCAGCGCTCGGCGCCTTCTGCTTCGGCTTTGGTCACGAAATCCAGATTGGCCTGAAGCTCTGGCAGGCTGTGTACCGCGCCGATCTGGCTGTTCAGGTCCAGCGGGTCGCCGACGCGGAAGCTTTCAGCATGGCGGCTGATCTCGGTCACGAAGTCCTCATAAATCTCTTGCTGGACCAGCAGGCGAGATCCGGCGACACAGACCTGACCAGAATTGCGGAAGATGCCAGCGGCTGAGACCTTGGCCGCTTCGGACAGATCAGGGGCGTCGGCAAAAACGATATTCGGGGACTTGCCGCCTAGTTCCAGATAGCAGCGTTTCAGGTTCGACCGAGCGGAATACTCCAGCAGCCGCCGTCCGGTTGTGCCCGACCCGGTAAACACCATGATGTCGACGTCCATCGACAGGGCCAGAGCCTCACCCACGACCGAGCCACGCCCGGTCACGACATTGAACACCCCGTCGGGCACTCCGGCTTCCGCGGCAAGCTCGGCAATCTTCAGCAGGCTGAGTGAGGCGCTTTCGGCAGGTTTCAGGACGACGGAATTGCCTGCGGCCAGTGCCGGTGCAATTTTCCAGCTGCCGATCATCAGTGGAAAGTTCCACGGTACGATGGCCCCAACAACCCCGACCGGAGCGTGATGTACAAGCCCCAGAACATCACCGCTTGTCGGGGCGATTTGTCCATAAATCTTGTCGATCGCCTCGGCGTAGTACCGGAAAGTAGCAGCCGCCGAGAGTGCCTCGGCCTTGTAAGCCATGGTGATCTCGGTTCCGTTGTCGCGCACGCCCAGCACGGCTAGCTCAAGCGTGCGTGCTTCGATCAGGTCAGCCAGTTTCAGCAATACTTTCTTGCGGTCGGCAGGGGCCATGCGCGACCATCGCCCATCCTCGAACGCTAGGCGCGCCGCACGAACGGCTGACTCGACATCCGCAGGCGTACCCTCGGCGATCAGCGCCAGAGGTTGACCGTTGATTGGAGACAGAACTTGATGCCGGGCCCCGGTTTCGCCATCCTGAAAGCGGCCGTTTATGAAATGCCCGCGCGGAGCAATGTCCTGCGCACGCAGCGCATCAATTGAGGATTGGTCCATGGGGGGTTATCCTTGCTGAGTTGAGTCTTCGTCGAGAACCGGTTGCGGTGTGATGCGTTCCTTGTGTTCCTTGATCAGCGAGCGAACGTGGAGCAGAATGATCCCAAGGATCATGATGAATAGTATTGCGGCAATCGGCCGGTCGATGAAATCAAGTGGTGTCTTCACCCGCGCCATGGCGCTGCGCAGTTTGACTTCCATGATCCCGCCCAGAACCATGCCCAGAATGATCGGAACAATGGGCAGGTTCAGGCGCTTCAGGATCAGCCCGAACACGCCGAACCCGGCGGCAATGGCGCAGTCCGTGACTGAGTTGCGCAGGCTAAATACACCGACAAAGGAAAGCGTCAGGATCATGATCCCCAGAAAGCGCGTCGGGATCTGAATGATCTTCAGCAACAGATTGGTCGAGAACAACAAAAAGACCAGAACGATCACATTGAGCAGGATCAGCGACATGTACAGTGCCATGACAAAATCCATCTGATCGGCAAAAAGCTGTGGTCCGGGAATGACGTTGTGAACATAGAAGACCGAAAGCATCATCGCGGTCAGCGCTTCGCCAGGAATACCCAGCGCCAGCAGCGGAATCATTGCGGCCCCAGGAACGGCATTGTTGGCCGCCTCGGACGCCACCAGACCTTCTGGTGACCCATCGCCGAATTTGTCGGGGTCTTCAGAGGTTTTCTGTGCGTATGTGTATGAGAGGAACTGTGATGTGAATTCGCCTGTGCCCGGTACCATGCCCATGAGCACACCCAGCGATGACGACACCGTTGCGATGCGTTTCAGGCCCAGTAGTTCTTTGAGGCCCGCGAAGATGCTGCCGCGCACATGGGCTTCGCCCGGCGCGTGTTCCTTGTCGACCAGCAACAGCAGCGCCTGACTGATGGCGAACAGCCCCAGAACCACCACGATCAGATCGACACCTGACGAAAGCCAGGTTTGGTCAAAGGTGAAACGTTTGGTGTATTTGACGGGTTCCAGACCGACGGTGCTGAGGAAGATGCCGAAGAATGCCAGCATCGCGGCCGAAAAGGTCTGTCCGCGATGGGCCAGGATCACCAGAAGGATGCCCATGAGTGCGGCCAGAAAAATCTCGCGGCTGCCGAAATGCGGGGCAACCCAGGCCAACACGGGTGACAGGATGATCAGACAGAGAATCGAGAAGATGCCGCCGAAAAACGACGCCGAATAGGCCAGCGACAGGGCTCGGTGTCCCTCGCCGCGCTTGGTCATGGGATAGCCGTCATAGGTGGTCAGTGCGTTGACGGCCGTGCCAGGCGTGTTGATCAGAATGGCAGGAATTGCACCGCCATACATGGACGACCCGTAAATGCCCAACAAAAGGGTCAGGCCGACGATGGGCTCAAACGCGAAGGTGGCGGGCAGCAGAATGGCAATTGCCACAGCAGCGCCGACGCCGGGCAACGCGCCGATGATGACGCCGCCCACCGATCCGATGATCAGCGCCACGACGACCTGCCACTGCGCCAGAATTGCAAAGCCGGAAATCAGATTGTCCATCTTGGCCTCACAGGTAGGTCAGCGCAAAGGCGCGCAGCCCATCGGGCAAGAATTCGTATATCCGACCGGCAGGAATGTTCACATGAAGCAGTGCGCGGAAGACGACGGCCACGACCGCGCCGAAGGTAAGTGCAACGCAAAAAGCCCCAGGCAGTCGAAATCCCAATCGTATCGTCAGCAGGGCCGCAAAAAGCATGGTGGAGGGCAGATACCCAAGCCACGGAACCGCCACGACATAGATCAGGAAGTAGGCAACGTATTCGAGAGACATCAACCAGAACGTCACCTCTCGCAAACGTCCGGGAATGCGCGGGGACAGGAAAGAGCTCAGCAAGTGGAGGCCGCTGAACAAAACCATGCCCCAGATCGCGATCTGGGGCCAAAGGGCGGGCTGGGCAAACCACTTGGTTCGTTTGACAGCCTGAGTCTCAGTGCCGATCTGGCTGAGAAGGAACAGGGAGAAACCGAAGAAAAGAAAGGCAAAGACAATATCGCCAGGACGTCGATAACGTCGGAACATGTCTTGCAGCGTCTTTGCTATCATTTTGGCCTCCTGTTTGAAAGAAAAAGGCCCGGCGTTGTTCGACCTTGCCGGGCCTTCTTCGGACTATTCGCCCAGAATCGCTTCGATCTTGGCAAAAGAGGCTTTGTCCTGCTCGATCTGAGCATTGGATGCGTCCGGGTCCTGCCAGTAGATCAGTGCGCCTGTTTCCTCAGCCAGCTTCTTGGCTTTGTCCGAGGACAACGCTTTCTGGGCGGCAGCCGAGATCTTTTCACGAGCGTCATCAGGCGTGTCTTTGTGCACAAACAGCCCGTTCCAAAGAGCCAATGGCAGGTCCGGATTGAGTTCCACGATCGTCGGCGTATCCGGAACCAGTGAAATCCGCTCGCCACCGATGCTGGCAAGGACGTTCACCTGATCAAGGCAGGGAAGGATAAGCTGTAGCGTCGTATTGATTACATCCACGTCGCCTGAGGCCAGCGTGTTGCAATCCAGGGCGTCAAATGCCGCTTCGCTGGCAAAGTCGAACCCGCTGCTGACGGCTGCTGCAAAGGTGACCTGAGTGGGCGGCAGAACCGATCCGAAATGGCCAAGCGCCACGTCATTTTCCTTGCCGTATTCGGCCAGTTCTTCCCAGCTTGAAAACGGTGCGTCTTTGCTCGCTGCGATGACGAAGGGATAAGTCAGGAAGATGCCAATTGGATCGAAAGGATTCGGGTTGAGTTCGGGAATTCCGATCTCGGGGCCAATGACGGGTACTCCGATGACGAAAGAGCCGATGGTGTAACCATCCGCCGGAGCGGTTGCCACCTCGACAGCGCCGGGGAATGGGCCACCGCCACCTCCGGGTTTGTTCACGACAGCAGCAGGCACACCGTACATGGCCTGGAATTCGTCGGCGATCATCCGGGTAAGGACATCTTCCAGATCGCCCGGAGGCCAAGGTACGACAAAGCTTACCGGCTTCTCAGGGTACTCTGCCAGTGCGACAGTGGCCGAAGCTGCAAAAGCGGCGGCTGTTAGAAATTTCTTCATTGACACCTCCCGTTAGTGGTTCAATATTTGAACCGCGTTAACAATAATAATGTTGCTTTGTTAAGTTAGTTCTGTCAAGTATTACCTGAGCAAGAGGACGATACGCACATGGGCACAGCCCTTAACGCCCTAAAAATGCTGGATTACTTTTCCAATGCCCGCCCAGAGATCGGGCTGAGTCATCTGGCGCGGTTGTCCGGGCTGAACAAGGCAACGGCATTGCGCCACCTGCGCGCGCTTGAGGAGTTCGGGTTGATCGAACAGAATCCGATGACAAAAACTTATGCCATCGGGCCGGCGGCATTGCGTTTGGCCGCACTGCGAGAGATCGCCAGACCCGGCATTGAGGGCGCGCGCCAAAAAATGCAGGCCGCAATGCAGATGGTCGGTGAATCCCTGCATCTGTCCTTGCTGGAGAAAACGGGATTACAGACAGCGCTGGTGGTGGAAACAACGCGGCACAGTGTCCGGGTCAGTCTTGATCCCAGCGAGATGCTTCCGCTCAATGCGACGGCTTCCGGTCTGTGCATGCTCAGTTTCGGACCGGCTCACCTTTTGGAGCAGTTGGATCAGGACGTGCAGGCACGGTTTACACAAGCCACGCTTACTGATCCGAAGCTCATCAAAGAGCGGGTCGCAAAGATCAGAGTTTCAGGCTGGGCCGACAGCCGCGGCAGTTACGAAGAAGGTGTTTTTGGATATGCCGCGCCGATCTTCGGCATCGATCAGATTGCACTGGGAACCATCGCAATAGCTGTCCCTGAAACCCGGGCAACCAACGACCGCCTTCCGGCAATACTGTCAACTTTGCATTCACTTTCGGCTGATCTGACTGCTGGTTTTGGCGGCCAGTTGCCCGACTCCTTTCCAACCGAATTCCACCCGTGACCAAGGGCGGATTCAACACTCGGAGACCCGCGACATGAAAGACTCCAACTTTCTGAAGGAAAACAACGCCCGATACTTCTGGCACCCGATGGCGCATCCCGCCGACAGCCGGAAGAACCCGCCGACCATTCTCAGCGGTGGTGAAGGGGTCAGCATCATTGATGTCGATGGCCACAGGGCGCTGGACGCCGTAGGGGGGCTGTGGAACGTCAATCTGGGCTATTCCTGTGAACCGGTGAAGCGGGCCATAGCGGATCAACTGAATGCGTTGCCCTACTACTCCACCTTTCGGGGCACCAGCAACGACAAGGCGATTGAGCTGTCTTATGAACTGGCTCAGTTCTTTGAGCCTGACGGGCTGACCCGCGCTTTCTTTACGTCGGGTGGGTCGGATTCTGTCGAAATAGCTCTGAAACTTGCACGCCAGTATCACAAAGTCCGGGGTGAAGCCGGACGTACCAAGTTCATCAGCCTTAAGCAGGGCTATCACGGCACTCATTTTGCTGCCGCCTCTGTCAACGGCAACCAGAAGTTCCGCGCGGTGTATGAGCCGATGATGCCGGGCTGCTACCACGTGCCGGCCCCCTGGACCTATCGCAATCCGTTTGACGAAACCGATCCCGAGCGTCTGGCGCAGCTTTGTGTCAAGGCGCTTGAGGCCGAGATCGCATTTCAGGGTGCAAGCACTGTTGCGGCCTTCATCATGGAGCCGATTCTCGGGGCAGGAGGCGTAATCCCGCCGCACAAGAGTTTCATGCCCATGGTGCGCGAGGTCTGTTCCAGGCACGGCATCCTACTGATCTCGGACGAGATTATCACCGCTTTTGGTCGCACCGGCAGTGAAAGCGGTGCGCGGCACTGGGGCGTCCAGCCGGATATTATGACGACGGCAAAGGCGATCACCAATGGGTATTTCCCTTTTGGCGCGGCCATGATTTCGGGCGCGGTCGCAGAGGTTTTTGAAAGTGACACCACGGGTCTGGCATCCGTCGATCAGGGGTATACCTATTCCGGCCATCCGGTCGGGGCGGCCGCAGCTTTGGCTGCCCTGTCCGAGATCAACCGCCTACGGATCTGGGAAAACGCTGCCGCGCGCGGGGATGAGTTGTTTGCCGGCTTGCAAAAGCTGGCCGACAAGCATGACGCGATCGGGGACGTGCGGGGCGGTGAGGGCCTGATGTGTGCATTGGAACTGGTCTCGGATCGGGCGACCAAGGCACCTATCGCAAAACACCTGCCGCTACAGGTTCAGAAAGCTGCATATGAAGACGGCGTGATGGTCCGCGTATCAGGCAACAACATCATTCTGTCGCCGCCGCTGATCGTCACTTCGGAAGAGGTGACTAAAATTCTATCGGCTTTGGACGCTGGATTGGGGACCCTGTAAGTATTCAAACAACCCCGTCCTGTTGGGGCGGGGTCAGGCTTTGATGGCCTGCAATTCCTCGAGCAGGTCCAGCAGTTGATCCAGCTTCTCGGTGCCCATCTGCGCTTCGATATTACTGGAGATGGCGAGTGATGTGGCCAGGTTCTCCTTGAGGATAGAGCGGCCTGAATCCGTGATTTTGACCATGGTGCGGCGCTTGTCGTCGCTATCCTGACGGCGGGTGATCTGGCCATCGGCCTCCATCGTGCGCAAAATGCGGGTCACGCTGGGTAGCAGCAGGCATGCCTCATGCGCGATGGTGCTTTGTTCCACTTCGCCCAGCTCGTCCAAAACACGCAGGATGCGCCATTTCTGCTCGGTCAGTTGGATGCCTTGCAGCATGTCCCGGATCGGAGCCATGACGGTTTCGCGGGCTCGCAGCAGCGCAATCGGAAGGGACCGGGCGGTGCTTTTGGAATGGCTTTGAGTGTTCATGCGGCCTTCTAGAATGTCATCTCGGAAATTGCAAAGATTAACAAAGCAATCTCTTGACAGGGAACGCATTAAATACTAAACATGTTAACTAATAGAGGAGAAACCATGCCCCACTTCCACGTCGAATACTCCGGTAATCTGGAAGACAGGATCGACATGGATGGCCTATGCGAATGCATTCGGGCAACGGCAGCTGAGATTGAGACCTTTCCGATGCCGGGCATTCGTGTGCGCGCGACGCGGGTCGATCATTACGCCATAGCGGACGGCAACCCGGCGCATGGGTTTATTGATATCTCGATCCGCCTGCGGGCAGGCCGGCCCGCTGATGTCAAACACGACGCCACCCAGCGCATTTTTGAGGCGGTCAAAGCATATCTGGCGCCGGTTTTTTCACAGCATTCCATCGCGCTCTCGCTTGAGATGCGTGACATCGACCCCAAGCTGTCGCCCAAGGCTGGTACGATCCGCGACCACTTGGATGCGACCACGCAGGAGACCTGACGCATGAGTGCATTGGACACAAACATCGAAAAGCTGAACGGCTTTCTGGACCGGTTCCGGGAAACGGGCATCCGCAACCGTATAGCGGGTGAAGATTGGGACGGATCTGCCGGAGTGTTTCAGTCTGTCTCGCCCGTCGATAAATCCGTGATCTGTGATGTTGCCCATGGCACGGGTGATGATATTGACGCGGCAGCCAAGGCCGCTCATGCAGCCTTTGCAGAGTGGCGAGACATTCCCGCCACCGAACGCCGTCGCATTTTGTTGAATGTGGCTGATGGCATTGAAGCCCGCGCCGAGGAAATAGCACTGTGCGAGTGCTGGGACACAGGGCAGACTCTGCGCTTCATGTCAAAGGCAGCGTTGCGGGGCGCAGAGAACTTCCGGTATTTCGCGGATCAGGTGATTCAGGCACGGGACGGGCAGCACCTGAAGTCTCCGACACTGATGAATGTTACGACCCGTGTGCCAATTGGCCCGGTTGGCGTGATCACCCCGTGGAACACGCCGTTCATGCTGTCGACCTGGAAGATCGCGCCTGCGTTGGCTGCAGGTTGCACGGTGGTTCACAAACCCGCCGAGGATTCCCCTCTGACGGCTCGCCTGCTGGTGGAAATCGCCGAACAGGCAGGGCTGCCCAAAGGTGTGCTGAACACGGTCAACGGATTTGGCCCCGACGCTGGCAAGGTTTTGTGCGAGCATGAACTGATCAAGGCCATTGCTTTTGTGGGCGAAAGTCGTACCGGCAGTCTGATCGTCAAGCAAGGCGCAGACACCCATAAGCGCAACCATTTGGAATTGGGCGGAAAAAACCCCGTTGTCGTGTTTGACGATGCAGATCTGGACCGCGCGTTGGATGCCGTGATCTTTATGATCTATTCGATCAATGGCGAACGCTGCACCTCGTCTTCGCGACTTCTGGTGCAGGACACGATCAAGGAAGAATTCGAAGCCAGACTGATTGAACGCGTCAACAGCATCAAGGTGGGCCACCCCTTGGACCCGGAGACCGAGATTGGGCCGTTGGTGACTGAAGAACACTACAACAAGGTTACGAGCTATTTCGACGTCGCCAAGGAAGATGGAGCAACTGTCGCCGCTGGCGGCGTCACGGTGGGGGATGCGGGCTACTTTGTCCGGCCGACCCTGTTCACCAATGCCACCAACCAAATGCGCATCGCACGGGAAGAGATATTTGGCCCTGTCCTGACCTCGATCCCGTTCTCGACCGAGGACGAGGCGCTGGAGATCGCCAACGACACACCTTATGGCCTGACCGGCTATGTCTGGACTAATGATCTGACCCGCGCGCTTCGGTTTACAGACAGGCTGGAGGCTGGAATGATCTGGGTGAATTCGGAGAACGTACGTCACTTGCCAACGCCGTTCGGAGGGGTCAAGGCGTCCGGCATCGGCCGGGATGGCGGCGACTGGAGCTTTGAATTCTATATGGAACAGAAACACATTGGCTTTGCCACCGGTCAGCACAAGATCATGCAGTTGGGTAAGTAGATCTCATAGGCCGACCCCGGCTGGGGCAAGCCCATTTCACGAGGAGGAATTGCCATGGGAAAGATAGTACAGGCCGCAAAGATTACGCATGTACCCAGCATCTGGATGTCCCACACGATGCCAAAATACAAAGGCATCCGGCAATCTGCCATTGATGGGTATGAACGCCTGCGTCAGGACGCGATAGATCGCGGGGTCGAGACGTTCATTGTGTTCGACACCCATTGGATCACCAATCAAGGGTTTCACCTGAATACGAAAGAACGTCACAAGGGTCGATTCATCAGTCACGAACTGCCGCATATGTTGGCGGATATGGAGTTCGATTATCGCGGTGATCACGAACTGGGGGAAACCATCCTTGACGTTCTGCGCGAACGGGGAGAGCGGGCGCTGGGCCATTCGCACCCCGACATGGGCATGGAATACGGCACCCTGCTGCCGATGCATTTCATCAACGATGGTGTGAATGCCCGGGTATTGCCGGTGGCAGTCAATCAATTCTCGTCGATTGCAGAAAACCGGGCCTGGGGCGAGGCCATTGCCGAAGGCATCCGACGTTCGGACCGCAATGTTTCCATTCTGGCGTCCGGCTCGCTCAGCCACGACTTCACGCCGAATGAACGCTCGGTCGACGGGTTGAATGCAGTGAATGGCGAGTTCAACCGCCAGATGGACATGCGCGTTCTGGAGTTGTGGCAGCAGGGCAGGTTTGAAGAGTTCCTTGAAATGCTGCCGGACTATGCAAAGAAATGCACTGGCGAATGCGCCATGAATGACACCGCTTTGCTGTTTGGTGCGTTGGGTTGGGGAAGCTACAAGGGTGAAATTGACATTTACACCCCGTATTTCGGCAGCTCTGGCACCGGTCAGGCAAATGTCAGCTTTTCGGTGTGACGCAAGCAACGGAACACGAGGATTTGGCGGTGATCCCGTCACAAAGGAAAGTCAGTAGATGAACTGGGACACGTTTTCGTATTGGGGTCAGCACATCTCGAAATGGGCGGCGGATTATCACAAGACACTTGCTGAACGTCCAGTGCGGGCGCAGACCGCGCCGGGGGAAATAGCGGCCCAGCTTGTGCCAGTACCACCCGAGACAGGCGAGCCGATGGACGCCATCATGGCCGATTTCGAACGGATCGTGATGCCGGGCATCACCCATTGGCAGCATCCACGCTTCTTTGCGTATTTCCCGGCCAATGCCGCGCCCCCGTCCATGTTGGCAGAGATGCTGGTGACGACTATCGCAGCGCAATGCATGTTGTGGCAGACATCGCCTGCCGCGACCGAGGTTGAAGGCGTCATGGTCGAATGGTTGCGGCAGGCCCTTGGATTGCCTGAGGGCATGACCGGCGTCATTCAGGACAGCGCCTCTTCGGCTACGTTATCAGCAGTGCTGACCATGCGGGAACGGGCCACCGGCTTTACCGGCAACCGAGAAGGTCTGAACGCGAAGGGTGCATTGCGGATTTATTGTTCGGATCAGGTGCATTCGTCGATTGACCGGGCCTGCTGGGTCGCTGGGATTGGTCAGGACAATCTGGTCAAATTGCCGACACAGGGGCCGAACTTCGGGATTGTTCCCTCGGCGCTTGAGGCCGCCATTCAGAATGACATTGCCGCCGGGCATATTCCGGCCGGGATCGTTGCCATTACCGGCGGCACAGGAGTGGGGGCTTGCGACGACCTTATGGCCGTAGCTGACATTGCGAAAAAATACGACCTCTACACCCATCTCGACGCCGCCTGGGCGGGATCGGCTATGATCTGCCCGGAATTTCGCAAGGCTTTGTGGCAGGGGGCCGGTCGCTATGACAGCATTGTCTTCAACCCGCATAAGTGGATGGGCGCGCAATTCGATTGTGCCATCCAGTTCCTGCTAGACGCCGCGCCCCAGCTCAATACGCTGAAAATTGAACCGGAATACCTCAAGACAACCGGTGCAGAGGTGACAAATTACTCTGAGTGGACCATCCCTTTGGGCCGCAGGTTCCGGGCGTTGAAAATCTGGTTCCTGTTGCGGTCATACGGGTTGGAAGGATTGCGCGAACGCATCCGCAACCACGTGACATGGGCCAGCGAACTGGCGGAAAAGATCGGTTCGATCGAGGGGTTCGAGATAACAACCGGCCCGATCCTCAGCTTGTTTTCCTTCCGCTGTCCCGGGGACGACGCCCAGCAACAGCGTCTGGTGGACGCGCTGAATGACGATGGCCGGATTTACCTGACCCAAGGCTTGTTCGATGGCCGCAAAATCATCCGCTTTCAGGTCGGGCAGTTCGATACCACCCGCGATGACGTGCTGATGGCGGCGGACGTGATCCGGGACGTGTGGGAGACCATTGAATGAAGTTTGCTACTTTCTTTTCGGGTGATGAGCGTTTTTTTGGGGCAATCACCGACGGTGGTGCAATTGCTTTGAATCCGGTCTTCCCCGAATACGCCAGCCTCTACGAGGTGATCGCTGCCGGTGCATTTGATCAACTGGCAGAAGCCGCCGACGGCAAACCTGTCACCCATTCCGAGTTTACATATGACATGGTGATGCCGGATGCGCGACGTATCCTTTGCGTCGGGGTGAACTTTCCCGACCGGAATGCGGAATACAAGGATGGCAGCGTGCAGCCAAAACACATGTCGCTGTTCCCGCGTTTCGCCAGTGGGTTTACCGGCCATAACCGGCCTTTGATCCGCCCGCCGGAAAACCACACGCTGGATTACGAAGGCGAAGTGGCCATCGTGATTGGCAAGGCTGGCCGTCGCATTCCGCAGCAGGACGCGTATGACCACATCGCCGCGCTGACGCTGTGTAATGAAGGAACCATTCGCGACTGGGTTCGGCACGCCAAGTTCAATGTCACCCAAGGCAAGAACTGGGACCGCTCTGGGGCCATCGGCCCGTGGCTGGTTCCTTTCACGGATGCGGCCCAGCTGGATGAGGCGCGTCTTCAAACCCGCGTGAATGGTGAGCTGCGGCAGGATGATACACTGAACCGCATGATGTTCCCGATCCGGCGCGAGATTGAATATATTTCGACTTTCATGACGCTTCTGCCCGGCGATATCATTGTGACCGGTACACCTACCGGGGCGGGCGCGCGGTTCGACCCGCCGAAATATCTGGCACCCGGTGATGTGGTCGAGGTCTGGGTCGAAGGCATCGGTACGCTGCGAAACACGGTTGAGGATGAAAAGGTATGACGCCCGAAGACCATGTGCGCGCGGCCGCTGACCTTTTGCAGGCAGAACGCACGCATGAACAGATTGGCCTACTCAGTCTGCGCCACCCCGAGATGGACATGGATGACGCTTACGATGTGCAGAACGCCATCTATCGCCAGAAACTGTCCGAAGGGCGCAAAGTGATTGGGTGGAAGATCGGCCTGACTTCGAAAGCCATGCAATACGCGCTGAACATCGACATTCCTGATAGTGGGATTCTGTTTGACGACATGGTGTTTGAACGGGGTGCCACCGTTCCGGCCGGGCGATTCATTCAGCCCCGGATCGAGGCTGAAATTGCCTTGGTGATGAAATCGGCCATTGGCGGAGAAAACGTGTCCCGCGAAGAAATCATCGCTGCGACGGATTACGTCGCGCCGTCCATCGAAATTCTGGATACACGGATTCAACGTGTGGATCCTGAAACCGGCAAGGCCCGCACGGTGTTTGACACTATCAGTGATAATGCCGCCAATGCAGGTATCGTTCTGGGTGCAGAACGTCATCCGGTCGATGCTTTTGATCTGCGATGGGTTGGTGCGCTGACCTTCCGCAATGGCGAAATCGAAGAAACCGGTCTGGGCGCGGGGGTGCTGAACGATCCGGTCGAAAGCGTCGTCTGGCTGGCGCGCCGCATGGCGCAATACGGTCAAAGCATCGCGCCGGGCCAAGTTATTCTGTCAGGCAGCTTTATCCGCCCGGTCGAATGCCCCTCGGGAACAGAAATCCACGCGGATTTCGGGCCGTTCGGCTCAGTCGATATCAATTTCGCCTGAAAGGTTCGCCAATGCCCGCGCCAAGCAATACGTTCAAGGCCGCGCTGACGTCGGGAACCCCTTTGATCGGGTGCTGGGTCGGCTTGGCCAATGCCTACACCGCCGAGATCGCCGCGACCGCGCAATTTGACTGGCTGCTGGTCGACGGAGAGCATGCGCCAAACGATCTGCGCTCGATCCTCGAGCAAGTGAGGGTGATTGAAGGATCTGGCAGTACCCCCGTCGCACGCCTGCCGATTGGCGAGACCTGGATGATCAAGCAATACCTTGATGCCGGCGTGCAAAACATTTTGGTGCCGATGGTGGAAAGCGGCGATCAGGCGCGCGAACTGGTGCGGGCCGTGCAGTATCCACCTCGTGGCGTTCGGGGTGTGGGTTCCGCCTTGGCGCGGGCCTCGCGTTTTGCGGCTATCCCGGATTATCTGAAAACGGCGGACGAGCAGATCTGTCTTTTGGTGCAGGTCGAAAACAGGCTTGGGCTGGGGGCGCTGGGCGACATTCTGGCGACCGAAGTCGATGGGGTGTTCGTCGGCCCGTCGGATTTGGCCGCTGATATGGGCCATATCGGCAATGCCGGGCACCCGGACGTGATCGAGGCCGTGCTGGATGCGATCCAGCGCATCGTTGCGGCAGGCAAGGCAGCAGGGATATTGTCGCTGGATCCGGTCATGCAGCGAAAATGTCTGGATCTGGGGGCAACATTCGTGGCCACTGATATCGATGTGACCTTGTTTGCCAAGGCGATCCGGGTCGCTGCCGCTGATGGGCTCAGCCTGCTGCCCGATCAGGTGGCTTCGGGAATTGCGCAGACAGGCGCGGCGTCGAAATACCTGCAACAGCTTTGCAAACACTGGTCGCACAAGGCCCAGGTAACATTCGATGAAACGCGGGGCAGTGTAAGCTTTCCGGACGGGAACCGCGTCACCCTTTCAGCAGGCGCTACCAGCCTGGCCGTAACCGCCGCCACCCGGGTGCGCGGTGATCTGGCCGGATGGCAACGGGTAATTGAGGCTCATCTGGTGCGTTTTGCCTTTCGGGAAGAGTTCCGCATTGACTGGTCAGGATGAGGAAAACGCGTTACGGCCCTGAAACTGGCACTGTGGCAACGGGACAAAGGCAGGCAAACCTGCGATAGATTTCGAACAGCTTTGTCCGAAGGCCACAGCTAAAGCTTGTGGATACCATGGACGGTCAGAGTGCTGACCAGATCAGCATAGTCTTCGCGGGCCCTGGACCCTGCTCCGGTGTTCCACATGTAATACCAGTTCAGCATCCCAAAAACTGACATCGTGGCGCCGCGCAGCTTGTCCCTGTTGTCGTTGAAGGCTTCCGGAGACAGTTCCTTCAGGATGTCGCGCACAAAATTCACCAATTCCAGCTGATACCCGCGCAGAAGCTTCTGTTGTTCTTCGGTCAATGCGCTCATGCCGCTGATCTGCACCCGGTGTTCGTCATCTGCGCCTTGGTAGGCAAACAGGATTTCGCGTATCGCTTTCCGCAGCTTCTGCTCAGGCGTGAGACCATTCAGGTCCACATTGCAGATGCGGTCGCGAAGCTCGCGCAGGTAGGTTTCGAGGATGTCATACAGGATGGCATCCTTGCTGTCATAGTAGTGGTAGATGTTTGCCTTGGAAATCCCGCACTCTTTTGCCAACAGGGTCATGGAGGCGCGATCAAACCCTTGGTCGGCGAACACTTTGGCTGCCGTTTTAAGGATTTGTTCCCGCTTCTGGTCGTGGTCTTTAGCGATTGTACGGGCCACGGCTTATTCCTTATCGCGATTGTCGACGACGCGCTTCGCCTTGCCCTGAGAGCGTTCGACGTCGCCGGGGTCACCTACAACAATTTCCGTTGAGACGCCAACGACGTCCTTGATCCGCTTCGTCAGCATCCGTGCTGCGGCTGTCTTGGACAGTTCGTCGGTGGAATCCGGGGACGATTCAACAAAAACCCGCATGGCGTCCATGCGGCCGGATTTGTACAGCTCGATCTGATAATAAGGGGCAAGGCCCCCTGTTGCCATGACCTGTTCTTCAATCTGGCTGGGAAAGACGTTGACACCGCGCAGGATCATCATGTCGTCGCTGCGACCGGTGATCTTGGCCATGCGGCGCATGGACCGTGCTGTACCCGGCAGCAGGCAGGTCAGGTCGCGGGTTCGATAGCGTATCATCGGCAAACCCTCCTTGGTCAGGGTCGTGAACACCAACTCGCCGGTTTCGCCATCGGGCAAGACCTCTCCGGTTGCTGGATCAATGATTTCAGGCAGGAAGTGATCTTCCCAGATCACCGGCCCGTCCTTGGTTTCAACGCATTCATTGGCCACCCCGGGCCCCATGATTTCGGACAGGCCATAGATATCGACCGCGTGCATATCAAACGCAGCCTCGACTTCGGCACGCATGGCGTCAGTCCAGGGTTCAGCACCGAACACACCAACCTTCAGCGAGCTTTCACGCGGGTCGAGTCCCACCTTGTGGAACTGCTCAAGGATATTGAGCATATAGGAGGGCGTAACCATGATCCCGTCGGGCCGGAAGTCGTTGATCAGGTTGACTTGCTTTTCGGTTTGCCCGCCGGACATGGGGACGACTGTCGCGCCAAGCCGCTCGATCCCGTAATGAGCGCCAAGACCGCCGGTGAACAGCCCATAACCATAGGCGTTGTGCACCATGTCACCTTTACGCAACCCCGATGCGCGCAGGGACCTTGCGCCCAGATCCGCCCAATTGTCGATGTCGTTTTTTGTGTAGCCCACCACCGTCGGTTTGCCTGTCGTACCGGACGAGGCGTGCAGACGAATGATCTGGCTGCGTGGAACGGCGAACAGGCCGAACGGATAGTTGTCACGTAGATCATTCTTGTACGTGAACGGAAACTTCGCCAGATCCGAGAGCTGCTGAAGATCGTCAGGATGCACACCGGATTCGTCGAACCGTTGCTTGTACATCGACACGTTTTCATAGGCGTGGCGTACGGACCATTTGAGGCGTTCAAGCTGCGTCGCACGGATTTCGTCGACCGAGGCGATCTCGATCGGGTCCAGATCCGCTTTGTTTGGGGAAAGGTCTTCCATCGCGTCACTCCTCCAGTCGCGAAGCTATTCCTGAAAATTCTGCCCGCCAACCGCGCGGGACATTCCGCGAAACTCGGCGATCAGGGTGTTGTCTTGATTGGTGACGCGAACGTCATAGATGCCACTGCGGCCGGTGACGGCAACCTCTGTCGCGGTTGCGGTCAGAAGGTCCCCTTTTTTTCCGGGCGCGAGATAGCTCATCATCGTATGCTGGCCGACGGTTGCCACGTTGCGGCTGTTGCAGGCGAAGGCAAAGGCGCTGTCGGCCAGGGCATGAGTGACGCCCCCGTGGCAAATGCCGTGCCCGTTGCAGTGATGGTTCGCGACTGTCAGGGTCAGGACTGCACGGCCTTCGTCGACTTCGACCAGATCCATCCCGAACCATTTGCTGGCTTGGTCATTCGCCCACATCGCTTCAGCGGATCTCGTGGCACGTTCCTTGGGTGTCATCATCAGCGCCCCTGGAAATTCGGTGCCCGCTTTTCAAGAAAACTGGATACGCCTTCGGCGTAATCCGCGCTTTCCCCGCAGGTCTTCATTGCGTCCGCTTCGATCTCAAGCTGATCCGAGAGGGACGTGGTGGCAGCGGTTTGAATGCACTGTTTGGTCAGCCCGAGCCCAAGGGTAGGGCCGTTTGCCAATTGCGCGGCAAGAACGCGCGCTTCGGTCATCAATTGATCGGCGGCCACTGCCTTCCAGATCAACCCCCAATCTTCGGCTTGTTTGGCCAGAAGGGGTTGGGCTGTCAGGGCCAGCCCCTTGGCGCGTGCCTCGCCCAACAGACGCGGCAAGTGCCAACTGCCGCCCGTGTCCGGAATCAGGCCCACCTTGGAAAAGCTCTGAATGAATTTAGCACTTTCCGCGGCCAGAACCATATCACAGGCCAGCGCAAGATTTGCACCCGCTCCGGCTGCTACTCCGTTCACGGCGCAGATCACCGGGATATTCATCGACCGGATCAAACGGACAAGAGGGCCATAGAACGTGCGTACCGTCTTGCTTAAATCCGGCGGGCCATCCATTTTCGACGGATCGCGATCACCGAGGTCCTGACCAGCACAAAAGCCACGCCCGGCACCGGTCAGCAATACCGCGCGGGCGCCGCCGTCGCGCGCGGCTTTCAGTGCATCCTGCAGCGCCATGTGCATTTCTTCATTGAACGAGTTCAACTTGTCCGGGCGGTTCAGGGTGATTTCGACCCAGTTCCCGTTGTCTTGTACAAGAATCGTATCGTTCATGACTGTCTCATCTGTTATCGTTTCAACTTAATCATTGCATTAACCGAACGGTTGGTCAATATATTAACCCGAACCGAATCTGAACCGATCAAAGGGATTGCAAATGTCGCAGTCGTCGCTGGTGAGCGTTGAATTTAAGGGCGACGTGGCGTGGGTCACAATTGACAACCCGCCGGTAAACGCGACGTCGACAGGTGTTCGCCAGGGGCTGTCTGACGCGGTTGATGCGGTCAAGGGCGCGCGCGTGGCCGTGCTGTGTTGCGCTGGTAAAACCTTTGTCGCGGGCGGCGACATGTCCGAATTCGACGCACCGCCGGTCGAGCCACATTTGCCTGACGTGGTTCAGAAAATCGAAGACAGCGAGGTTCCGTTCATCGCTTGCATGTATGGCAACGTGCTGGGTGGCGGGTTCGAAATCGCCATGGCCTGTGCATGGCGGATCGCAGCGCCGAGAACAGGTTTTGGCCTGCCGGAAGTCAATGTGGGTTTGATCCCCGGGGCAGGGGGCACACAACGATTGCCGCGTCTGGTCGGGATGCGGGCTGCAATTGACATGGCCTGTTCGGGCAAAATTCTCAAGGCAGAGACACTGGCCGAGCTTGGCGGCGTCGACCGCGTCGCCGAAGACCCCAAGAGTGCTGTTCTGGACTTGGTTGCCGACCTGCACGAACGCCCAATACCTGTCAGCCAGCGTGCTGTGGCGGAATTTGCGCCGGATCTGTTGAAGGCGAGCCGCCAGGCTTTGAAGAAGCGCGCCAAGGGTCAGAAATCGCCGTTGGAAAACCTGACGGCGCTTGGTTGGTCGGTTGAGCCATTTACCACCGCACAACCGAAAGAGCGCGCGCGCCATCTGGAGTTGCGCCAAAGCCCGGAAAGCCGCGCTTTGCGCTACGCGTTTTTTGCTGAACGTGCCGTGTCCAAACCTTCGTTGATCAAAGGGGTGGCCGCCCGTGACATAACACGGATAGCCGTTGTCGGAGGAGGATTAATGGGGGCAGGGATCGCAACTGCGGCCCTGAACGGCGGGCTGTCCGTGACGTTGATCGAGCGAGACGCGGACGCCGCGGCGGCAGCGCACGATCGGGTTGAGAGTCTGCTGCAAGGCTCGGTCAAGAGAGGTAAGATGTCCGAGGCGCAGCTTCGGGATCGCCTTGCTTCGTTTCGTGCGGTGAACCGGTATTCAGAAGCTGCGGATGCTGAACTGGCGATCGAGGCTGTTTTTGAAGACCTGTCCGTCAAGCAGCAGGTATTTGACGAGCTGGCCAGGCATATGAGCAGCGATGCGATTTTGGCCACCAATACGTCCTATCTGGACCCGCTCGAGATTTTCGCGGGCGTCGTTAATCAGACCCGTTGCATAGGTCTGCATTTCTTTAGCCCGGCCCATGTCATGAAGCTGCTCGAGGTCGTGCACACTCCGCAAACGTCTCCCGAAGTTGTCGCAACGGGATTCGCGCTTGGGAAAAAGCTCCGCAAGGTTTCGGTGCTGTCGGGTATCTGCGATGGGTTCATTGGGAACCGCATGTTGGCAGCCTATCGGCGCGCGGCCGATTATCTGCTGGCAGATGGGGCGCTTCCCTATCAGGTGGATCATGCGATGCGGGCGTTCGGGATGCCCATGGGTCCTTATGAGCTTCAGGACTTGACCGGTCTTCAAATTGCCTGGGCGAACCGCAAACGCAATGCAGCACACCGCGACCCGAATGAACGCTATGTCACCATCGCAGACCAGCTTTGTGAGATGGAGCGTTTTGGCCAGCGTACTGGCAAAGGGTGGTATCGCTACGAAGAAGGCAGTCGCGACCCAGTTCGGGATTCCGAAGTTGAGGCATTAATCGAAGCCTATTCTGACCAGCAGGGCATCACCCGGCGGGCTTTTTCGGACGAGGATATCTCTTCAAGACTGCTGGCGGTTCTGGCCAACGAAGGCGCTTTGATCATTGAAGAAGGGACCGCGGAAAACGCAGAAGCCGTCGATATGGTTCAAATCCATGGATACGGCTTCCCGCGCTGGAGAGGAGGGCCGATGAACTATTGCAATGAAATCGGAAACAGCCGGTCCAACGCAAATATGCTAACCGTAGCGAAAGAAAGCCCCGGTTCGTGGCGTGTCGCGGGTCGATCCGAAAACTATTAACATGTTGATGGTTACAAAAGTGACCATTAACGCATTCTCGAGTCATGTTTCACAGGGAGGAGACAAAACCATGAAATTCACCAAGTTGAGCACTCTTTTGGCCTCGGCCGCGATGGCCGTATCGGGCACAGTGGCACTGGCGGCGGATTATACGCTGACGATTTCCAGCTGGGCACCGCCAACCCACGGCATCAACGCGAAGATGTGGCCGAAATTCGTGGAAATGGTCGAAGAAGCTACCGACGGCAAAGTCACTGCAGAATTGAAGCTGGGAATTGCCCCGCCGCCGGCGCAGATGGACCTGATCATGGATGGCGCAGCGGATGCTTCGATCATCTTTCATGGATACCAGCCCGGTCGTTTCGTTACCACCAAGATGATTGAGCTGCCCGGATATGAGGGCTCGGCCGAAGCGGCCTCGGTCGCGTATTGGCGTACATACGACCAGTATCTCAAGGCGGCGGACGAACATCGCGGTGTTAAAGTGGTCGCGCTGCACACCCATGGCCCGGCACAGCTTCACTCCAGTAGCCCGGTGACCACGCTTGACGAAGTGGCGGGTCTCAAGGTTCGTATCCCAGGTGGTGTGGGCGGCGACGTCGGCACGGCGCTGGGCGCAACCGGAATCCAGGTACCTGCGCCGAAAGTATACGAGACACTCGCTTCGAAAGCTGCTGATGGTGTCGTCATGCCGTTTGAATCCCGCAAAGGCTTCAAGCTGACCGAAGTGGCGCAAAATGTCTATGAAGTTCCGGGTGGCCTGTATCGCGGGTCGTTTGCGTTTATCATGAACGAAGACACGTTTGCGGATCTGCCCGCCGATGTGCAGGCTGCTTTGGAAGAAAAGGTTTTCGGTGAACCGCTGAGCCGCGAAATCGGTAAAATCTGGGATGAGATCGACGCGATCGGCCGTGAGGCGACCGAACAGACCGAGGGCAACGCGATCAATGCAGCGTCCGCTGAAGATCTGGAAAAGTTCAATGCGATTGCTGCCGATGTGCGCGCCACGGTCATCGAAGAGGTCAATGGCACCGGTGTTGATGCGCAAGCCGCATATGACATGATCGTTAACGAAATGGCTGCTCAGTAACGCAGCCCGGCTGGCGGGGTTGACCCGCCAGCCATCTTCACCCGTTGGGGGCCAATCATGCAATCTATCGTGACCTTAGCGCGTCGCGTCAGTATCATTCCGACGGTGCTGGCCTGTGTGGCGCTGTTCATCCTGATGGTGATGACCTTTTTTGACGTTATCCTGCGCTCTGTCTTCAATGCTCCGATCGAGGCGGCAACCGAACTGACGCGGATTCTGATGGCGATCCTTGTGTTCTCGGTCTTGCCGATGATCTCGGCAGGGAAAGGGCAAATCGCAGTCGACCTGACGGATGGAATTTTCTCACGCTTGCGGCTGAGCAGAGCGCGCGATGCGATCGTCTATCTGGTGTCCGGCATCATGCTGATCTGGCCGATTCAGCGCGTCTGGATTTTGGCTGAACGTGCACGGGATTACGGCGACGTTACCGAATACCTTTCAATCCCGGTCTTCTATGTTGGTTGGTTCATCGCCGCCTTCACTGCAATCACGGCCGTTGCGATGTTCATCACCGGTCTTTTGTACATTTTTGCCCCCCAAACCTTGTCGGAGCACTCCTAATGACTGCCGCACTGATCGGTTTCGCCCTTGTCCTGGTTCTTGTGTTGGTACGCTTGCCCATTGTGTTTGCGATGGGTCTAGTGGGGACGCTTGGGTTTGCATATGAGCGCGGTGGCAGCATCCTGTCCGAGCGCGGACTGAAGGCCGCGATGTCGATGGTGGGTCGTCAGATTACGGACACGGCACAGGACTACGGCCTGTCGGTCGTGCCACTGTTCATCCTCATGGGCCTGTTCGTGAACAAGGGCGGGCTCGCGCGCGAACTATACGCGGTTTCAAACGCTTTTCTGGGTCACTTCCGCGGTGGTATCGCAATGGCGACGGTCGCCGCGTGCGGTGGCTTTTCGGCCATTTGCGGATCCTCGCTGGCAACGGCTGCGACCATGTCCAAAGTCGCGATGCCGGAAATGCGCCGCTATGGGTACGCGGATGAGCTGTCAACGGCGTCGATTGCCGCCGGTGGCACGCTGGGCATCCTGATCCCACCGTCGGTTATTCTGGTGATCTACGGCCTGCTGACCGAAACCTCGATCGGCAAACTTTTCGTTGCTGGCATCATCCCAGGCGTACTTGGTATCCTCTTTTATCTGTTCGCCGTGCGCTGGACTGTTTGGCGCAGGCCCGAGTCCGGCCCTGCAGGTGAACGCCACGGCTGGGGCGAGCGCCTTACGGCGTTGCGCTCGGTCTGGGCCGTGTTGCTGCTGTTCTTCCTGGTGATCGGCGGTTTGTACGGAGTGTTCGATTTCTATCCTCTGAACCTGACGTTCAGCCCGACCGAGGCTGCCGGTATGGGCGCGATGGGTGCATTCCTGATTGCATTGTCGCGCGGTGGGCTGACCCTTGGTTCGACCTTTGAAGTGCTGAAGGAAACCAGTTTCACCGCCGCGGCGCTGTTCTCGGTTCTGATCGGGGCGCAGATCTTCTCGAATTTCATCAACCTGGCTGGTCTGCCCGAAGCGTTGATCGCTCTGGTCACCGCGTATGAGGTGGAACCCTTCGTCGTGATCCTGATGATCCTCGGGATCTACATTATTCTGGGATGCGTCTTTGAATCGCTGTCGATGCTGTTGCTTACGGTGCCGATCTTTTTCCCATTGGTCACGTCAATGGGATATGATCCGATCTGGTTCGGCATTGTCGTTGTCGTCGTGACCGAGATCAGTTTGATCACGCCGCCCGTGGGCCTGAACGTGTTCATTCTGAAAGGCGTGGTCGGGGACGTATCGACCGGAACAATCTTCAAAGGAGTCACCCCGTTCTGGGTGGCAGACATCTTCCGTCTGGCCCTGATTGTTCTGGTGCCCTGGCTGGTTCTGGTCCTTCCCGAACAAATGGGAGCGATGGGTCACTGATGTTCTCTCTGACAGCGCTCCCGGACGGGTTTCATACGGATCCCTATCCAACCTACGCCGCGTTGCGCGAAGACACGCCCGTCTGCTGGCAGCCCGACGGATCGGTGATCCTGTCGCGATATGATGACCTGGATCTGGTTTACCGGGATACGGTGCGTTTCATATCGGATAAAAAGGCGGTTTTCGGCCCAAAATACGGGATCGACAGCCCGCTGTACGAACACCATACCACCAGCCTTGTGTTCAATGACCCGCCCCTGCATACCCGCGTCCGCAAGGTCATGGTTGGCGCGATGAACCCACGGGCGCTGGGGCAGATGGAACCGGGCCTGGTTCAACTTGTCGATGGGTTGCTGGACGAGATGCAAGCCAAGGGCCCGGTAGAATTGATCGAGGATTTCGCCGGGGCCATCCCGATCGAGATCATCGGCAACCTGCTTGGCATTCCCCGATCAGAACGCGGGCCTTTGCGGGATTGGTCTCTGGCCATACTGGGCGCATTGGAGCCTCAGTTGACGCCCGAGCAGGAAGAGTGGGGCAACCGCTCGGTTTCTGATTTCAAGGACTTTCTTCGGCACATCATTGAAGATCGCCGGGCCAACCCCGGAGATCCTGCGATGGATGTCCTGACACGGTTGATGCAGGATGACACCGATGGTGGCCTGACCGAGGTCGAGCTCTACCAGAACTGCATTTTCATTCTGAATGCGGGGCACGAGACCACCACCAACCTGATCGGCAACGCATTGGAACTGTTGGAACGGCACCGCGACAAACGGGCCGAGCTGCTGGCCAATCCGGATCTGATCAACACGGCGGTGGACGAGTTCCTGCGGCTGGAAAGCCCAAATCAATTTGGCAACCGTCTGACCACTGAAGATGTGACGTTCCATGGTCAGACCATTCCAGCAGGTACAGACATTCACCTGTGCATCGGCGCAGCCAATCGCGATCTGCGGCAGTTTGAACAACCTGATGAAGTTGTATTGGATCGACGCCCCAACAAGCATCATGCGTTTGCCGGAGGCCCCCATACCTGCGTTGGCCTGACCTTGGCGCGTATGGAGGGACGCGTGGCCGTCGGACGGTTTCTGGCGCGATTTCCGACCTATCGCATCACTGACGGCGCTGAACGAGGCGGACGCATTCGGTTTCGGGGTTTCGCGCGACTGCCAGCGCAAGTCTGAGATGTACGGTTTCGATTCCAATTCGCCAATTTATTGACCGACCGTACGGTTTATATTATGATTTCGTGAGACGGGCATACGGCCGCGCGAAGATCACACAGCAGATGAGGAGACGCTCATGACAATCCAACAGATTTCCAGCTTCGCAGCCGGTGAATGGGTTTCGCCCGGTGCGGGTGCCCGCAATATTACAAGCGCGGTCACAGGCGAGGTGATCGCCGCGGCCGGCAATAGCGCCTTGGATGTGCAGGGGATGCTGGACTATGCGCGCAATGTCGGTGGGCCGGCGCTGCGGAAGATGACGTTCCATGAACGGGCCAAGATGCTCAAAGCACTGTCCATTCATTTGGGTCAGCATAAGCAGGCAATGTATGACCTGTCTTTCAGCACAGGTGCTACACAGTCGGACCACTTGATCGACATTGACGGCGGCATCGGCACGATGTTCGTCTTCGCTTCGAAAGGCCGACGTGAGATGCCGGACGGACATGTCTACCTGGACGGTGAGGTTGAGCAACTGTCCCGCAACGGCACCTTTCTGGGGCAACACATCTGCACCCCGTTGCACGGCGTGGCGGTTCATATCAACGCGTTCAACTTTCCTGTCTGGGGGATGTTGGAAAAGCTGGCCCCGACACTCTTGGCAGGCGTTCCGGCCATCGTAAAGCCGGCAACGAACTCGTGCTACGTAACCGAACTATGCGTCCGGCTGATGCTGGACTCCGGCATTTTGCCTGCGGGCGCGTTGCAGCTGGTTTCGGGTGGTTTGGGCGATATGCTGGATCGTCTGACCATGCAGGACGTAGTCAGTTTCACCGGATCTGCAGAAACGGCGTCAAAACTGCGTTCCAACCCGGTGATTCTGGAGAATTCAGTTCGTTTCGTGGCCGAGCAGGACAGTCTGAACTGCTCGATCCTCGGCCCTGATGCCGAACCGGGCACGCCGGAATTCGACCTCTTCGTCAAAGAAGTCCAGCGCGAGATGACCACGAAGGCTGGGCAGAAATGTACCGCAATCCGTCGGATCATGGCCCCAGAGCCTCTGGTGCAGGCGGTGATCGAAGCCCTGTCCGCGAGGCTGGCCAAAACGGTCATCGGTGACCCTAGGCTGGAAACGACACGCATGGGTGCGTTGGTCTCGAACGGTCAGAAACGCGATGTCCTGGAAAAGGTGGCAATCATCGGGCAAGAAGCCGAACGCGTTTTCGGAAACCCTGATGATTTTGTGGTTGATGGGGCAGATGCCGAGAAAGGCGCGTTCCTGCCGCCGATGCTGTACCATTGTGCCAATCCGGATGCGGCCCGGCGTGTCCACGAAACCGAGGCTTTTGGCCCGGTCAGCACTGTGATGGGCTATCGCGATCTCGACCATGCGATCGAACTGGCAAATCGCGGGCAAGGGTCGCTGGTGGCGTCGGTCATAACCCGTGACGCCGATGTGGCACGGCACGTTGCCATGGGGGCAGGGGCTTATCACGGGCGCCTGTACTTCAACAATCGCGACTCGATGAAGGAATCTACCGGCCACGGCTCTCCGCTGCCGCATATGGTTCACGGCGGTCCCGGACGCGCTGGTGGCGGCGAGGAGATGGGCGGTGTGCGTGGCGTGAAGCATTACATGCAAAGGACAGCCATTCAGGGATCGCCCGATCTGCTGACCGCAATCGGGAACACATGGGTTCCCGGCGCGACCGAGGTCGAAGGACCAGCCCATCCGTTCACGCGCCGGTTCCATGAGCTGGCGATTGGCGAGACCATCCACACAGCGCCCCGTACAATCACGATGGAAGACATCGAACACTTTGCCAATTTCACCGGCGATACGTTCTACGCGCATATGGATCAGGCAGCGGCGGAACGGAACCCGTTCTTCCCGGGCCGAGTGGCCCATGGCTACCTGCTTTTGTCATTTGCAGCCGGATTGTTTGTTGAACCGAACGAGGGCCCGGTTCTGGCAAACACTGGCCTCGACGGATTGCAATTCATGAAGCCTGTCGAGGCGGAGGATACCATCAAGGTGCGGTTGACGGTCAAGGCCAAGACCAAGCGGAACGAAGAGTACGGCGAAGTCCGCTGGCATGTCACCCTGACTCAGCAGGATGATGAAATGGTCGCGGAATATGAGCTGTTGACGATGGTCGCCTACTAGGCCCGGAACCCATTGAATTTGGCAGGTCAGCGTGTTCACGGTTCGAAAAACGAGCGGTGAACATGTCTGATCTCTGGGATGCGCGCCTGAATCCAGGGTCGCAAACAGTGTTGGTTGCCTGCGAAGCACACCCAGCGGCCCAATCGCGTCAAGGCCATGTTTTACAGGCTCAAGGACTGGCGGCGTGTCGCAACCCTGTGCCACAGAGGCTCAAAGATCCACTCGCCCGCGTCGCCATCGTCATCTATTGGCTGTGAATCCTGATCCCAGCGCCTGTTAAACATGCACCTCAGCCTGAGTTCGCAGATTAAGCGGACGCGTTCCGTCAGGGCGGAAAAACAGCGGTCTTCTTTACCGTTCCATAAACAAAGCTTGTGTCGATCGAGGCAATCCCACCGATCGGGTGAATTCTGTTTCGAATGAACTCCTCATATGCCTCGAGATCCGATACCAGCACCCGCAACTGGTAGTCCATCGCCCCGGTCAGCACGTGGCATTCGAGAACTTCGTCGATCATCCGAACGCGTTTCTCGAAATTCTGAACGTCCGTTTCATTGTGCCGCTCCAACCGGATCCGGACAAAAACGGTAATGCCTATGCCGTACGCGGCGGCGTCCACATCTGCGCTGTAACCCTTTATGATTCCGCGAGCCTCGAGGTTCTTGACCCGGCGCAGACACGGCGATGGAGACAGGTTCACCTCGTCGGCAAGATCCTGGTTCGTCATGCGCCCGTCCTTTTGCAGCGCCCGAATGATTTGTCTGTCTTTATCGTCCATTTCAACCTCAATCTTGGCAGAAAGTGCCAATATTAATCGTATTCTTGGTATTATTTGCAAGCAAAAGCCCAAAGTAAAAGCTCAAACTGGCGTCAGCTTGAAACAGGAGCTTGCAATGACTCGTTCAACCGGATTTGCCACCCGCGCCATTCACCACGCTTATAACCCTTTGGAAAATGACGGCGCGCTTACGCCACCGCTGCATTTGACGTCCACGTTTACCTTCGAAACCGCAGAGGCTGGTGGAGAGATGTTCGCCGGTGAACGCGCAGGTCATATCTACAGCCGTATTTCGAACCCCACATGTGACCTTCTAGAACAACGCATTGCCGTGCTTGAAGGTGCCGAGGCCGGACTGGCCCTTTCCAGCGGCATGGGGGCGATAACGGCAGTGCTTTGGACCCTGCTGTCGCCAGGGGACGAAGTCATCGTGGACAAAACACTCTATGGCTGCACCTTCGCTTTCATGCGCCACGGTTTGGCAAAATGGGGGGTCAAAATCACCCATGTCGACATGACAGACCCCGAGAACCTGAAAGCGGCGGTTTCCGAGAATACCCGCGTTGTCTATTTCGAAACTCCGGCCAACCCGAACATGCGTCTGGTGGACATTGCCGCCAGCGCCGAGATTGCGCATTCGGCAGGCGCAACGGTTGTCGTCGACAACACCTATGCCAGCCCCTATCTGACCCGCCCAATCGAGCACGGGGCGGATATCGTTCTGCACTCTGCCACCAAATATCTCGGCGGGCATGGCGATGTGGTCGCCGGTCTGGTTGTTGGCACCGCCGAACAGATTGCCGAAATCCGCCTGGTCGGTATGAAGGATATGACCGGTGCGGTCATGGCCCCTTTCAACGCGATGCTGATCCTGCGCGGACTGAAAACACTGAACCTGCGTCTGGATCGTCACTGTGCGTCCGCCAGGGTCGTTGCAGATTTCCTCGAAGCCCATCCCGCCGTCGCCGAGGTTTATTTCCCCGGGCTGAAAAGCTTTGCCCAGCACGACGTCGCGCAGCGGCAAATGTCCCATTCCGGCGCCATGATCGCGTTCGAGATCAAGTCCGGCCTGTCCGGTGGGATTGAATTCATGAACCGCCTCAACATGATCCAGCGCGCGGTGTCCTTGGGCGATGCCGAAACGCTGATCCAGCACCCTGCATCCATGACTCATTCGACGTATACTCCGGAAGAACGGGCCGAACATGGGATCAGCGATGGTTTGATCCGTTTGTCCGTCGGGCTTGAAGATGTCGAAGATATCCTCGCAGACCTGGATCAAGCTTTGCCCTATCCTGCCCGCAGCGCCGCCTAAACCAGGAGACCGCCATGCACATTGATCCCACCCAGTTGAAGATCGTCGAACAGCGCTTGCTATGGTTGTCGCATTGGATGATCCACCATGCCAACCACATCCGGCCAAAGGTGGATGGGATCAAAGTTGGTGGCCATCAGGCATCGTCTGCTTCGATGGTGTCGATCATGACCGCGCTCTATTTTTCAGCGCTGCGCCCTGAAGACCGGGTGGCAGTCAAACCCCATGCCTCTCCGGTTTTTCATGCGATGCAATACCTCATGGGCAATCAAACCCGCGAGAAGATGGAAAATTTCCGTAGTTTTGGCGGTGTGCAAAGCTATCCCAGCCGGACCAAGGATATCGACGACGTTGATTTTTCCACCGGCTCGGTGGGTTTGGGTGTCGCGATCACCTCGTTTGCCTCGATCATTCAGGATTACATCAAGGCCAAAAGCTGGGGGGCAGACGCGCCAATGGGGCGAATGGTGGCCCTTGTTGGCGATGCCGAACTGGACGAAGGCAATGTGTATGAGGCTTTGCAGGAAGGCTGGAAGAACGACCTGCGCAATACGTGGTGGATCATTGACTACAACCGACAGTCACTGGACGGTATCGTCCGTGAAGGGCTGTTCGAACGGATCGAGAAAATCTTCGATGCGTTCGGTTGGGATGTCGTGCGCGTGAAATATGGGGTTCTGCAACGCGCGGCCTTTGAAGAACCGGGCGGCGAGCGCCTGCGCGACTGGATCGACGCGTGTCCCAATCAGGACTACTCGGCTTTGACCTTCATGGGTGGGGCGGTCTGGCGGCAGCGCCTCATGGATGATCTGGGTGATCAGGGGGATGTGACCGCTCTGATCGAACGGAGGACGGATGCCGACCTTGCGGCGCTGATGGAAAACCTTGGCGGCAACTGCGTCGAGACCATGGCACAGACATTTGCCGCCATCGATCATTATCGCCCGACATGTTTCCTTGCCTACACCGTCAAAGGATGGGGCACACCCATCGCGGGCCATAAGGACAATCACGGCGGGCTGATGAACAACAGTCAGTTCGCCGCGTGGCAGTCGCATATGGGCGTGCCAGAAGGCAAGGAATGGGAGCCGCTTGCGACAGTACAGAACCCAGAAAAGCTCAAGGATTTCCTCACGAATACGCCTTTCTTTGCCAAAGGTCAGCGCCGTTATTTTGATGACAAGTTGGATGTGCCACGGATCGAGGTCGACACCAGCCGTGAAATCTCGACCCAGATGGCGTTTGGCAAGATTCTTGACGATCTGTCAAAAGGCGACGGCCCGCTGGCAGAGCGCATCGTGACAACCTCCCCGGATGTCACCGGCACAACAAACCTGGGACCCTGGGTAAACAGGCGTAAGCTGTTTGCCCGATCCACGCAAGCCGACGCCTTCATTGAACACCGTATCCCATCGACTGCGAAATGGGAGTTCACGCCGGAAGGGCAGCATATCGAGCTTGGGATCGCCGAAATGAACCTGATGCTGCTTCTGGGCGCGGCGGGTCTGTCGCATTCCCTTTTCGGCAAGCGATTGATTCCGATTGGCACCGTGTACGACCCCTTTGTCAGTCGCGGCCTCGATGCGCTGAACTACGCCTGCTATCAGGATGCACGCTTTCTTCTGGTTGGAACGCCGTCGGGCGTCACGCTGGCGCCTGAAGGAGGCGCGCATCAATCCATTGGCACTCCGCTGATTGGGATGAGCCAAGACGGGCTGGCCGCATTCGAACCGGCCTTTGCTGATGAACTGGCGGTGATCATGGAATGGGCCTTCGACTATTTGCAACGCGACGGTGAAGGACAACCGGACGAGCGCACTTGGCTGCGAGACGAAACCGGTGGCTCCGTCTATCTGCGTCTGACGACCAACCCGATTGAACAACCGGGCAAACGCGTGGATGACGAGTTTCGACAGGGCGCCATTGACGGCGCATACTGGTTACGGAAACCGGGACCAAGTTGCGAAGTTGCAATCGTCTATCAGGGAGCGGTCGCGCCCGAAGCAATCAAGGCCGCTGGCATGATTGGTGAAGGCCGTCGCGATATCGGCGTAATGGCCGTGACGTCTGCGGATCGGCTGAATGCAGGGTGGACGGCGGCGCAACGCGCGCGCTCACGCGGCAACCCGGCAGCACTTTCCCACATCGAAACCCTGATGTCTGGCCTGCCGCCGCACTGCAATCTGGTCACCGTGATTGATGGGCACCCTGCAACATTGTCGTGGCTGGGCGCTGTGTGCGGTCATCAGACCATTCCGATGGGCGTCGAACACTTTGGTCAGACAGGAACGATCGGTGATCTCTATCGCCACCACTGTATTGACGCCGATGCCATCGTCGAAAAAGTGAATGGCTTGACCCGGGGTAGAGTTCTTTATTGGGCGACGGGGACTAGAGTTCGGTTCAATAAGATCAAGAACGAGCCCGCTCCGACCCTGTTTGGTCCGTAGAGGGTCGAAGAGGGCCGTGTCATCGAAGTGATCGGCATGATCGTGAACGTCCGGGGCGGAATTCTGACGTTCGACGTCAGTCATCCGCCGTCAATAATGTTAAACATTGAGACGGCGTTGCGGGAAAATTGACGCTGTCTGGTTCTGTCGGGGGGCGCGGCGTCCGATCCGCCTCGGTGTTCCCAACTGGGAAGCTTTTCGGCGAAAATGTCCGTATTCCTGTCTATACAATAGGGATGGCAACCGGTATGGGGCTGTCTTTACCCTTGGATGATCCGCTGATCGCAATTCCGCACAGCTTCTATCACCTGGCCGATACAAAGAACCACCACCGTGAAACAAACCATTGCAGATGCGCTAGCGCGCAAGGGCTATGAAACATTGACCCAAGTTCAGCGTGCTGTCACCCAGCCCGAGCTGGAAGGGCGTGACATGCTGGTATCGGCCCAGACCGGATCAGGGAAAACCATTGGGTTTGGACTTGCGATTGCGCACAGGGTGCTGGGGGAGGAAGAAACGCTCGGCAAGCCCGAAGCGCCGTTGGCGCTGGTTGTTGCGCCGACCCGGGAACTGGCACTGCAGGTGAAGCGGGAACTTGGCTGGTTGTATTCGGGGGCAGGTGCGTTTCTGGCCTCCTGCGTCGGGGGTATGGACATTCGGGATGAGCGTCGCGCATTGGCCAGAGGCGCCCATATCGTTGTGGCCACTCCGGGGCGACTTCGTGACCATATCAATCGGGGTTCAATCGATTTGACCGCTATCCGCGCGGTTGTACTGGACGAAGCCGATGAAATGCTGGATCTGGGGTTCCGCGAGGATCTTGAGTTCATCCTTGATGAAACACCTGCAGATCGTCAGACGTTGTTGTTTTCTGCCACTGTGCCACGCGCAATTGCCAATCTGGCCAAGCGGTATCAGCGCGACGCAGCGCGTGTGAGCACGGTCAGCGAACAGACACAGCACGCGGATATCGAGTATCGTGCCATGATGGTGGCCCCGCGTGACGGTGAAAACGCGATTATCAATGTGCTGCGGTATTACGAGGCCCCCAATGCCATCGTTTTCTGCAACACCCGTGCGATGGTTTCGCGCCTGACAGCGCGCCTGTCAAACCGGGGCTTTTCAGTCGTGGCCCTGTCCGGTGAATTGACCCAGAGCGAACGATCCAACGCGTTGCAAGCAATGCGCGATGGGCGAGCCCGCGTCTGCGTGGCAACCGATGTTGCGGCCCGCGGCATCGATCTGCCCAACCTTGATCTGGTGGTCCATGCCGAACTGCCCAACAGCCATGAAACACTGCTGCACCGTTCTGGCCGTACAGGCCGCGCTGGGCGCAAGGGTGTCAGTACACTGATCGTAGAGCCATCATCGCGCAAAAAGGCGGAGCGTATTCTGAAATTTGCCAAGCTGACAGCAGATTGGGGATCGGCCCCGTCCGCCGAAGAGGTGAACGATCGCGATCAGGCCCGGATGTTTGCATCAGAGGACTGGCAGGCTGAACTCACGGAAAGCGAACGCCCGTCGGTTGAGAAACTGATTGAAAGTTTTACGCCCGAACAAATCGCAGCCGCCTACCTCAGGCAATACAAACTGCGCCATTCCGCCCCGGAGGAGCTGTCAGCGGTCGATCAACGCGCGCCAAAACCGCGCGCATCTTTTGGCCCCAGCGTCTGGTTTTCAGTGTCCGAGGGGCGCAATCAGAACGCATCCCCACGTCACATGCTGCCGATGATATGCAAGGCGGGCGATCTCACGAAAGATGATATCGGAGCCATCCGGATTGCCGATGATGTAACCTATGTCGAAATCCGCGAAGGCAGTGTCGACAGATTTCTGACCAGCCTTGGTCCAGATATGAAGATAGAAGGGACCAAGGACCTTGTACGGTTGGACAAGGCACCAGACCTGTCGTCAACCGGTCGGCCCGGTCTTGATCGCAAGTTCAAAGGCAGGCCTTCGGGACAGAAAAGGGACGCTGCTCCGGCTGAGCGGAAAGCCCCTCGCCGCCAGCCCAAACCCGAGGCCCAGTCGGCAAAGACCGTGCGCGCAACAGAAACCCTCCGAGCGTCGGACGACGATACAAAAAGTAAGTTCAAGGCTTCGGGCGCAAAACCGAAAAAGCGCAAGGCCGGGAGCGTAGAGAAAAAGAGTGGTCACGCCAAGCCAGCCGGAGATGCCCCGAAAGGCCCACCGCCGCCGAAGGGCAAGCCAAGCAGCAAGAAGAACCGTGCACGCGCTGCGGCCACAAAGTCCGCCAAAGGTGGCAACGCAGTCCCCAAACGTCGCAAATCCCAGTCAGAAGGCTATTGAATTGAGGCACGGCCAAGGTCTGGCCTCTGGGCTTTGGCTAATGGCCGTCTGCGTGGATCATACTTCCCCTCGGATGAGGTGACCAACTGCTCTGAATTCCTGTCGGGGAAGACACATTAGCTTAACAGTTGCGTGATTTTGCAGGGCTGGAGCAAAGTAAGCTTTGCTCTTCTTGCGATCTCAATCGAATACTGTGGTACAAGTCAGGCTTTTGCGGGGTTTTCATGCGGTTTAGCGTCGGCATTGCTGTATCTATGCTGGTCGCCGTATCCATCGGTGTGTCGACATTTGTTGTTCATTCGCTGTGGTGGACGACCGCGCGTGACAACAGCCGCATGCTTGCAGCTGAGATCAACAGCCAGATTGCGAATGCCGTTCGCATCGAAGTCGGGGCAACCCTCAGATCCGCCGAAGCTGCATGGTCGGCGGTGCGCACGATCTTTGTACAGAATGTCATCGCAACACGGCAGGCCGATAAGCGAGAGTTCGTTTTTTTATCTCAGTTACAGGCGCAGCCGAATATCTCCTGGATTTTCTTTGGTTGGCCGGACGGCAATTTTTTCGCGTCGCATCGGTTGGGCGACAGCGGGCTTGAGATGATAGAGATCGACAAGGATATCCGCGACCGGAAACTGCGAACCGATCGGTATATTTTTATCCCCGGGGATATCCAGTTCGAAGAAAGGAAGTTCGCTCAGACGTCCTATGATCCTCGCGATCATGCCTGGTTCAGTAATTTTATGTCTCTGGACACGATGGGATGGATCGAAGCGCGCGATCTGCCGGGCAGTGACAAGACTGTATACGCATTCGCAGGACCGATTGATGCAAGCAGGACACGGCAGGGTGTCCTTGCGGTCGCAATCGAAACCGACCGTTTGTCACGGTTTCTGGCGACGCTCGAGCCTGGCGAATTTGGAGCCGCCTTTATTCTGGATGCCGATGGCAAAGTAATAGCTGTTCCCGACGCAAAAGCGGACGAAGTTACACCTGCGCGCATGGGCGAGGGCGAGCTATACGAGGTTGCCAAGATCTCGGGGGAAAAACTGTTGGGTGACCCGGATGGCAAAACTGCGGGCAGTTCGACGAAACGCGTGGTGATCGATGGCGTTCCTTATGCGGTAGCCCTTACGCCTTTGGGTTTTTACGGGTGGCGCGTCGCAACGGTCATTCCGGAATCGGCCTTCTTGTCGGGTATCGATGAAACCTTGATAGACTTGATCTATATCCTGATCGGGGTCGTGATCGTCTCAACCGCTCTGGCGATCTGGTTGATCCGTAGAATTGTGGCCAACCCATTGGCGCGCATCGCAGAAGACCTGAGCAAAATCGAACGCTTTGATGTCGAACACATTTCACGCAGGCCTTCCAACCTGTCCGAGCTGGCCAATCTGTCAGCAGCCACTGCCAGCATGGCCGCAGGGTTGTCCGCGTTCCGAAAATATGTGCCTACCGATCTGGTGAAGATGCTGGTCGCCGAGGGTATCAAGACACAGCCGGGCGGCGATATGAAGCAGATCTCCGTGTTGTTCTGTGATGTGACCGGATTCACCGGGTTGTCGGAAAAGCTCGGCCCCAAAATCATCCAGTTGATGGAGCCTTTTTTCACGGCGGCAGCCGCAGCCGTCGCGCGCCATGATGGGACGATCGATAAATTCATGGGTGACGCGGTTATGGCGATCTGGGGGGCGCCGCGTATGGATGCCCTCCATGCCGAGAATGCCTGCCGCGCGGCACTGGATCTTGTCGCGACCGTGGAAGATGCGGGCATCGAGGACGAGGCAGGAAATTCCCTGCGTGTCAGGATCGGGCTAAACAGCGGTGAAGCTTTGGTTGGCAACATTGGGTCAGAACAGCGGTTGAATTACACCGCTATAGGTGACGTTGTGAATGTTGCCAGCCGTTTGGAAGGGGCGAACAAGGATTATGGCACACGCATTCTGATTGGTCCCGAGACGAGGCGCGAAGCGGCGGAAGCAATTGTCGTGCGAGAGCTGGACACGCTTACAGTTTTCGGACGGACCGAAGAACTGGTCGTCTATGAACTGATTGCGATGGCCGATAGTTTTGAGGGATCATTTGAGTGGATTGAGACATACGAAAAAGGTCTTGCGTATTATCGAGCAGGCCGCTTCGAGCAGGCCATAGCATTGTTTGAGGTGGCCGATGAAGAACGGGGCGGGGATCCTGCGTCCGCAGCCATGAAGGGGCGCGCAGCAAAGCTTTTGGCAAGCCCTCCTTCACAAGATTGGCGCGCGGTTACTCATACAAACAAAAAGTGAGCGCTCGGACAATGAGTGTCTGCGATCACCACCCACGGAACAGAATAGGCTAATTGCGTATAGGAGATAAGAATGAAATTCCGGACACAGTTAGCGGCGGCAGAAACGGTCGTCAGAGACATCCGCAGAAAGACACTGTTGACATTATATTTTGTATTTTGGATACATTAAGCAGAAGGATCGCAACGACCTATGCTGTCACTGAATGCTCTGACGACAAAGAGCCATGCGATTGTCTTGAAAAGTCCTTTTCTGGGAGAAAATCATGAAACTCAAACTTCTGGCCGCAACCACTGCGATCGCTCTGACGGGTGCCGTGGCGCAGGCTAATACTCTGGTTTATTGTTCCGAAGGATCGCCTGAAGGGTTCGATCCTGCACTATACACCGCAGGCACAACCTTTGATGCCTCTTCACATCCGATCTACAATCGGTTGCTTGAATTTGAAACTGGCACGACCAATGTGGTCCCCGGTCTGGCTGAAAGTGTCGAGGCCAGCGATGACGGTCTGGAATACACTTTCAAATTGCGTCAGGGCGTCAAGTTCCATTCGAACGAAGAATTTACTCCGACCCGCGATTTCAATGCGGATGACGTGATTTTTTCGTTCATGCGTCAGAAAGACGAAACCCATCCTTATCATCAAATATCGGGTGGAACCTGGGAGTATTTCCAGGGAATGGGGATGCCTGATCTGGTCGAGTCCATCGAAAAAATCGATGACTACACAGTGAAATTTACTCTGTCCAAACCAGAAGCGCCATTTGTCGCCAATATGGCGATGGACTTTGCTTCGATCGTGTCCGCGGAATATGCCGAGGCAATGATGGAGGCCGGAACGCCGGAAAAACTGAATACAGCACCCATCGGTACCGGACCATTCTCGTTTGTGGCTTATCAAAAAGACGCGGTGATCCGTTACGCGGCCAATGGCGAGTATTGGAAAGACCCGGCGCAGGTCGAAAACCTGATCTTTGCCATCACACCGGATGCATCTGTGCGTTATCAAAAGCTGAAAGCCGGCGAATGTCACGTGATGCCCTATCCGAACCCTGCTGACATTCAGGCAATGAAGGATGATCCGGACATAAGCATGTTGGAACAAGAGGGCCTGAACGTCGGATATCTGGCCTACAACACCACGATGGCGCCGTTCGACAATCCGAAGGTGCGTAAAGCGCTGAACATGGCGATCGACAAGCAGGCGATCATCGACGTGGTCTTCCAGGGCTCGGGCCAGGTGGCCAAGAACCCGATCCCGCCTACCATGTGGGGCTACAATGACGCCATCGTGGACGATCCCTATGATCCCGAAGCTGCCAAAGCGATGCTGGAGGCCGAAGGTATTTCGGACCTGTCGATGAAAATCTGGGCAATGCCTGTCCAGCGCCCCTACAACCCGAATGCCCGTCGTATGGCCGAGCTTATCCAGGCGGATTTCGCCAAGGTCGGTGTGGGTGTTGAAGTCGTCTCGTACGAATGGGGTGAATACCTGTCTCGCTCGAAAGAACTGAACCGGGACGGTGCCGTTCTGCTGGGCTGGACCGGGGACAATGGCGACCCGGATAACTTCCTGGCGGTTTTGCTGGGCTGTGACGGGGTCGAAGCATCCAACCGGGCGCAGTGGTGTCACCAGCCCTTCGAAGACCTGATCCTGAAGGCCAAGCAAAGCACGGATCAGGCCGAGCGGACCAAACTGTACGAAGAAGCGCAGGTTGTGTTCAAAGAGCAGGCTCCGTGGGCAACCATCGCGCATTCAGTTGTTTACATGCCGATGAGCAACAAGGTGCAAGGCTATAAAGTGCACCCGCTGGGCGGCCACATCTTCTATGGTGTGAGCGTCGAATAAACCACCACTCACCAACCGGAGCCGCCTGATTGGTGGCTCCGGCTTTCTTATTGAGGAGGTCGGGCTGAATGCCGGATTTGTCCGAATACCGCCAATTGGCAATGGATATGTCAGTGGACGCAGTGGCCCTGGTGCCCGGTCCGAATTTCACCCGTGCATTGGGCAAATCCTTCATGAGCCACGAGCGCCCTTTTGTCGTGGTGATTCCGGCCGTGGGTGATCCGGCGGCGATCGTGCCCAATCTGGAACTCGCCTCATGGGATCTGGTCGGATTTGAGGGTGCCGCGTTCGACTGGCGCGATCAGACCGGCTATGACGCTGCCTTTTCCACGCTGGCAGCGCATAATCCGATCAGATCGTTGGCTGTCGAAGGTCAGGTGATGCGGGTTTTCGTGTCAGACGCGTTTACCCGCGCAATTCCGGATCTGCGGATTGTGGACGCCGAACGCGAAATCTCAGGCCTTCGCATCATCAAAACCGAAGAAGATATCGCCGCGCTGCAAGCGGCCATCGATATTTCGGAACGCGCGTTGGAGCGTGTGGTTGCGGGTGTTCGTGCAGGTCAGACCGAAAAACAGATCGAGCAGTCGCTGATACAGGCGCTTTTTGCGGAAGGCGCCGAGTCGCTGGCCTTTTCCCCCATCGTGGCTGCGGGGGACAACTCGGCACGACCGCACGGAAAGGCGCGCGCCGACTACCGGATCAAGGCAGGCGACGCCTTGCTGTTCGACTTTGGCGCTCGAAAGCATGGTTTTGCGGCCGACATCACGCGAACTTTTTTCGTTCAGGACGTCCCGGACGAAGGCCGGGACGTCTACGACACGGTTTTGCGCGCCAACAAAGCCGGGTTCGAAGCCTGCCGCCCCGGCGTGACAGCGCATGACATCGACGACGCCGTCACAAGCGTGCTTGAGGCCTCGCCCTTTGCCGATCGTATCCGGACCAAGACAGGTCACGGTCTGGGCCGGGATGTGCATGAGGCGCCGTATATCATGCGCGGCAACAGTCAGATAATCCTGCCGGGCATGGTCTGGACCAACGAACCCGGTCTGTATGAATTGGACAAGTTCGGCGTTCGCATAGAAGATGATGTTCTTGTCACCGGGGATGGCTGTCGGTCACTGACCCGCTTTCCCAAAGAACTTACAATTATAGGTCGCTGATGCTTGGCTATTTCCTTACCCGTCTTGGCCTGTTTGTTCCGACATTTCTGGGCGTGACGCTGATTTCGTTCATGTTCATCCGGGTGCTGCCCGGCGATCCGATCATCGTGATGGCCGGTGAACGCGGCATGACGGAAGAACGTTATCAGGAAATGGTCGAAAAGCTGGGTTTCGACAAGCCGGTGTTGCAGCAGTATTGGGAATACCTCACCGGAGTCCTTCAAGGTGATCTGGGCGAAAGCTTTGTCACCAGGAAACCCGTATGGGATGAGTTCTTTTCGCTGTTCCCCGCAACGCTGGAGTTGTCCCTGTGCGCCATGATCTTCGCCGTTGCGCTGGGTCTGCCGGCAGGTGTGATCGCGGCGGTGAACCGAGGGAAGTTCTTTGACCGGGCGCTGATGTCCTCGGCGCTAGTCGGATACTCGATGCCCATCTTCTGGTGGGCGCTGCTGTTGATCATTGTATTCTCGGGCAATCTGGGCTGGACGCCGGTCTCGGGTCGGATCGACCTGTTGTATTACTTTCCCAGCGTCACCGGCTTTATGCTGATCGACAGCCTGTTGTCGGGTCAGGAAGGGGCATTCGGATCAGCCGTGCGCCACCTGATTTTGCCGACGATTGTGCTGGGGACTATTCCGCTGGCGGTTATCGCACGCCAGACCAGGTCGGCGATGTTGGAAGTTCTGGGCGAAGACTACATCCGCACCGCGCGCGCCAAGGGTTTGTCGCCAACGCGGATCAACGGGTTGCACGCGCTGCGTAACGCGCTGATTCCGGTTGTCACGGTGATCGGCCTGTCGGTGGGCACGTTGCTGGCAGGAGCCATCCTGACCGAAACCATCTTCAGCTGGCCGGGCATAGGAAAGTGGATGGTCGACAGCATTTTCCGCCGAGACTACCCGGTTGTTCAGGGCGGATTGCTGATGATCGCGGTGATCGTGATGCTGGTGAACCTGCTGGTCGATGTCCTTTATGGCATCATCAACCCCAAAATTCGGAGGCGGTGATGGCCGAACTATCCTCAACTCCGCCCAGAACGGAAGACCGCCCCAGCGCCCTGCGCGAGTTTTGGTATTACTTCAGCGAAAACCGCGGTGCTGTCATTGGGCTGTGGGTTTTTGCCGCTTTTGTATTCTGCGCCGCTTTTGCGCCCCTTCTGGCCCCATATGACCCAACCGAACAGTTCCGCGACCACATCCTGCAGCCGCCTGCATGGCAGCAGGGCGGAAGCTGGGCTTTCCCGTTGGGTACGGATCCGCTGGGTCGCGATATGCTGTCGCGCCTGATCATGGGCTCACGCTATTCCTTCTTTGTCGGGATCGTTGTCGTCTGTGTGGCCGTGTCTGGCGGCGTGATGGTGGGCCTGCTGTCGGGCTTTGCCCCCAAATGGATCGATACGCTGATCATGCGGGTGATGGATATCGTTCTGGCCTTTCCGTCGCTGCTGTTGGCACTGGTGCTGGTGGCCATCCTTGGCCCGTCGCTGACCAACGCGATGATTGCCATCGCCATTGTTTTCCAACCCCACTACGTGCGCCTGACCCGCGCGTCGGTTCTGGCGGAACGTCAGAAGGATTATGTCACTTCGGCGCGTGTGGCCGGTGCTGGCAGATCACGGCTGATGTTCATCACCGTGCTGCCCAATTGTCTGGCACCCATCATCGTACAGGCGGCGTTGTCCTTCTCGACAGCGATTCTGGACGCAGCCGCCCTGGGCTTTCTGGGCATGGGCGCACAGCCGCCCACGCCGGAATGGGGCACCATGCTGGCCGAAGCGCGCGAATTCATTCTACGCGCCTGGTGGGTGGTTACCTTCCCCGGTCTGGCAATCCTTGTCACCGTACTTGCCATCAACCTGATGGGCGACGGCCTGCGCGATGCGCTGGACCCGAAACTGAAACGGAGCTGATCGCATGAGCCTTTTGCAGATCCGCAACTTGACTGTTGAATTCGCCACAGCCTCGGGCAAGTTCCGCGCCGTGGATGGTGTAGATCTGTCGGTGGACAAGGGTGAGTTGCTGGCCATCGTGGGTGAAAGCGGCTCGGGTAAATCGGTGTCGATGTTGGCACTGATGGGGTTGTTGCCCTGGACCGCGACGATCACCGCTGACGAGATGCGCTTTGAAGGGCTCGATCTGGCCGGTCTTTCGGCCCGTGAGCGCCGCAAGATCATCGGCAAGGACATGGCGATGATCTTTCAGGAGCCGATGTCATCGCTGAACCCCTGTTTTACGGTGGGATTCCAGATCAAAGAGGCTTTGCGCATCCATCTGGGTTTGAACCGCAAGGACCGCCACCAGCGCGCGATTGAGCTGTTCGAACAGGTCGGCATCCCCGCGCCTGAAAGTCGCCTTAACACCTTTCCACATCAGATGTCGGGCGGCATGAACCAGCGCGTCATGATCGCGATGGCAATTGCCTGCAAGCCCAAGCTTCTGATTGCAGATGAACCGACCACGGCGCTGGACGTAACCATTCAGGCGCAGATTCTCGACCTGCTGGTTCGTTTGCGTGACGACAACGACATGGGCCTTGTACTGATCACCCATGACATGGGGGTGGTGGCCGAAACCGCCGAACGGGTTCAGGTGCAATATGCCGGACAAAAAGTCGAAGAGCAGCCCGTGCGTGATTTGTTCCGCACGCCGCGTCATCCCTACACATCGGCCCTGCTGAGCGCTTTGCCCGAGCGCGCGACCTCAAAGGTCCTTCCGACGATTCCCGGCGTTGTGCCGGGGCAGTTCGATCGCCCCAAAGGGTGCCTGTTCAGCCCGCGATGCCGGTTTGCCGATGCAACTTGCGCGGAAAAGCCACCGACCCCTCATGCCGAGGCCTTTGGCAAAGCACGCTGCCACCACGTTGAAAGAATTGCTGCCGGAGAATTGGCATGACCGACCCAATCGTTCAGGCAGAAGATCTGACCCGGTTTTACACGGTGAAGGGCGGGTTGCTGTCCAAGTCAGCGACGGTAAAGGCCCTTTCGGGGGTGGATTTCGAATTGAAACCGGGAAAGACACTGGCCATCGTCGGAGAGTCCGGCTGCGGCAAGTCAACGTTGGCGCGATTGGTAACGATGATTGAAGAACCGACGTCGGGCAGCCTGACGATTGACGGTGTCGACATTACCCCGTCGCAATGGAGCAAGATGCGAGAGACGGTGCAAATCGTGTTCCAGGATCCTTATGGATCACTGAATCCACGTCAACGCATCGGTCAGATCTTGCAGGAGCCGCTGATCATCAATCGTCCGGACATGTCCGCCGCAGACCGCGAGACACAAGCGCGCGACATGATCCAGATGGTCGGCTTGCGCCCCGAGCATTATGACCGCTATCCGCATATGTTTTCTGGCGGGCAGCGTCAGCGGATCGCCATTGCACGTGCGCTTATGCTGAATCCCAGGGTCCTGGTCCTGGATGAGCCGGTTTCAGCACTGGACGTCTCAATCCAGTCGCAGATCCTGAACCTGCTTGTGGATTTACAGGAACGGCTTGACCTCGCCTATCTGTTCATTTCGCATGATCTTTCGGTGGTCCGGCATTTTGCCGACGAAGTGATCGTCATGTATCTGGGGCGCGCTGTTGAAAAAGCGCCCAAAGAGCAACTGTTCGCCGCGCCGCGTCACCCCTATTCAAAGGCGTTGTTGTCCACGACTCCCCGGGCCGATCCTACGGCCCGAAAAGAACGGATCAAGCTTGAGGGCGAACTGCCTTCGCCGATGAATATTCCAAATGGTTGCGCCTTCGCGCAAAGATGTTGGTTGGCAACTGATCAGTGCAGGGCAACATTGCCCGAACTGGACGGAGAAACGCATCAGGTTGCGTGTCTGTACCCGCTATAGTGCAACAGGTTTGCTTTGTTCGTGCTGTGACGGTGGTCAATGCGGCAGTGTCTATCTGCGCCACGGTTTTTAACCTCTCCGAAGCGCCGATATGAGCGGCGCGCGCGTGCGAAGTACTTCTTAAGGTTTGATGTAAAGGCGCTGGCTCTGAATGCGACTGATCGATCATGTCCCCAAGTTCAATTCGGTGCCGCCGAAGATCACCACCTCTGATCCTGTGTGCATAAGGGCCGTTCGTCTCATAAGGGGAGCAGCGCGAGTCTCCCGCATCGCAGAGGCGTTTTTGGCCCACCAGTTCCGTTGGAAGAACTCATATGTCGAAATACATAATGTGCATTTCCTTGCGTCGCGCGGACCAAAATATTGGCCCGGAGTTCTGGAGGTACATGTGCCCATTTTCCCGGACAGGTCATGCCCGGGAAAAAAATCGAATACCGGACCAAAGACCGGGGTTACTCGGCCACTTCCGCCTTGGGTTCGTGTTTTTTGAATTGCTGATCGAAAAGGTTGCGGAAACTTCCGTTCTTTTTCATCAACTCTTCCAGACTGCCCTGTTCCACGATAGAGCCATCCTGAACCACGAAAATTTTGTCCGCTTCCAGAACAGTCGACAGACGGTGTGCAATGACAACGACGGTGACATCCTTCGTCAGGGTGTCCAGCGCCTTTTTGACCAGAGATTCCGACTCGGCATCCAATGCGCTTGTGGCCTCATCCAGAAGCAGAATTTCTGATTTTCTCAGAATAGCGCGCGCAATTGCAATTCGCTGTTTCTGACCACCTGACAGGAAGGTTCCGTTTTCACCGACTTGCGTTTCGTAACCCTGTGGTAGTTCCATGATGAACTCATGCGCATGTGCGGCTTTGGCTGCGGCAACAACGTCTTCATCCGAAGCGTCGGGGGCCGAGCAGCGCAGGTTGTCCATGATCGACGTCGAAAACAGGAACGTATCCTGCCCGACATAAGAGATTTTTTTTCGCAGGGACGCAAAGCTTACCTCGCGCAGATCCTGACCATCGATCTCGACGCTGCCCTCATCTGGATCGTAGAACCGCATGATCAGTCCAAACAACGTAGACTTGCCACCGCCGGACTGACCGACGAGCGCCGTGGTTTTACCGGCCTCGAACGTGACATTCATATCTTCGATCACAGATACGGCACCCTGGTAGCCGAAAGTTACATTGCGCAACGTGATCTGGCCGGGGCCTTCGATCAGGTCATGGGCTTCTGGGCTTTCCACCATTGTGTCGTCCTGATCCAGCAGGCCGAACAACATGCCGACACCAACCATGTTGGTTTCGATCTGAACACGCATTTTCGACAGCCGCTTGGCCGGTTCATAGGCCATCAGCAACGCCGTGATAAAGGACATCAACTGGCCTGCGCTGGGCTGTTCGGTGCCTGCGATGCCCATCGTGCTGACCACAAGTACACCTGCCACGGCGAGGCCAGCCAGAAACTCCATAAGAGGGCTGGCAATGGACTGCAACTTGGCGATGTCGTTCGAGCGTTGTTCAACTTTCCGGATGGCGGTATCCATGCGGTTGATCATCCGGTCTTCGAGTGAGAACACTTTGATGACCTTGATCCCTGCCGAGGTCTCCTGCAGCACCCGAATGATTTCCGCCAGCGACTTGAATTCGGCCTGCATGATCGTGCGCACGCTCTTCAACAGATAGCGAACGCCCAACAAGGCAATCGGACCCACTACAAAGAACAAGACGGACAAAACAGGTTGCTGATACACCATGACCGCAACAAGCCCGACCAGAGTCAGGGAGTCGCGCACAAACCCGGTGACCAGCACATCGATCAGGTTTCTGGCCGCCTGTGCGCCATGGGTGGTGCGCATCAGAAGGTCCGATGATTCATTGTTCGAAAAGAACGAGACGCCATGTCTGAGCAGTTTTCGGTAAACCTTGTCCTGTTGCTCTGCCACGATCCGATTGCCTGCGCGGGCAAGGTAGATTGCCTGAATATAGGATGCGATCGCTTTGACCAAAAACAGGAGCACGACCCCCAGCGCAATGACATGCGCCCAGCCCTGCAAATCGGGGCTGGTCATGGCATCGACAATGTACTCCATCATGTATGCGGAACCGGCCGTTGTGACGGCCACGGCAATCATAGCCAGAATCGCAACACCATACAGCCTGCCTTGCGCGTAAAAGCTTTCACCTACAAGACGGCCCATATAGCCTGATCGCCACTTGTTCCAGGCGCGCTTCATCATTGCGTTCTCCAAATCGTGAAACTGTGCGCACGCTCAGATAACCTATATTTTGTCGGGCCTAAAGGACAGATTCCACGCTGCGGCAGAGCGGCCCATCCCGACTATCTGAGATGTACCCTCGCTAGATAGTAGCTGGTTGAAGATCGGACAAGAGCGGGAGGTCGCGATGGACATCGCGATTTGCCCCGTTGTATGGGTGCGGACAAGATTGGTGCATGCTTGGATTTGCAAAAAAACCGCAAAATGTGATTTGCCCCGCAGCAAAGGATTCGCAACGTTCGGCAAGAATCCGCTAACAGAGAGCTCTGTTTTCTGGATATCGGACTACTTTGAATCCTTACTGGTCCAGAAAACAGACAGGAGACGGGCGCAGGCCAGGTATCTGACCTTTACTAAGTCCAGTTGTTTGACGTCGATATTTGGCGCAAAGACCATATCTCTTACGGGTCGCTGTCACCCCTCTCCCTGCAAATATGCCAGAAGGTCGACAATATCCTCGTTCTTTTTCAGGCCGCGAAACTGCATTCGATTGCCTTGAAGATAGCCTTTGGGATCCGCCAGGAACACGCTCAGGGTCCTATGCGTCCAGACGATGTCGGAACCTTTCAGTGCTGTCGAGTATTTGAATCCCTCTGCCTGACCAGCCTTTGTGCCGAGGATACCGTGCAAGGACGGACCGACGCCATGGCGGCCTTCTTCCAGTTTGTGGCAGGCGCTGCACTTGCGAAAGACCTTTTTGCCGGCTGTTGCGTCACCTTGGACAGTTGCGGCAGCAACAACAGCCGTTGCATTCGATGCCGCTGCGGCCTGTTCCTCATCGCTGTGAAAGATCAGCCGGGCCGTGATTGGTACCGTTCGGGTGATACCGGGTAAGTCTGCCAGCTCCATAAGCGTGTCCACGCCCGTGTTGACACCGGCGTCTTCCGTACTGAGAAACACCATGTCGTTTGTCGAAACAAGTACCGAAGTTTCAGACAAGCGCGCGACGAACATTTCTGCGTCAAACTCAACATCCGTGCCGGCCAGCGAAAGCACGGATGCAGCATCTACCGTCGTAGTTTCACCGACGGCCAGGTCTGAAACCTTTGCCATATCGAATTCGGCGGTCAGGGATGCAGTGGGTGCCTGGCGAAAGACAAATTCGATCATTCGTTCATTGCGAATATCGATATTGGTTTCGACCGAAGACAGGTCGATTTCGATTTCAGCCATGCCATCCCGGACGTGCCCGTTTAGGTTGGTGAAACTGTTGACCTCGCCCACCGAGTCTTTCTTGATCGACCCATAGGCCAGATGCGAGCGTTCGGAATCCAGTAGCCATCCTTCCGCCCAAATGGGTGTTGCAACAATTGCCGACGCAAACGTGACAGCCTTCAACAGAAGTTTCATTTCTTTCCTCCGCAGTTTATGTCAAATCTGGCCCTGCGGGCCGGGTCCGTTACTGACAAACACACACAGGTCGCATTTTATTCGATGAGTGCCGAGAAGACTTCCGAACAGGCCGTCAGAGAAGCGGTGCAGGCGCATTCAAAACGCGTCTGGCGGTTTGCTCTGGCTTTGTCGGGGGCATCGGATGTGGCGGACGATCTGGTGCAGGCCACATGCCTGCGTGCGCTTGAGCGACATCATCAAGTGACGTCGCATGATCGTCTGGACAGTTGGCTGATGACGATCTGCCGGTCAATCTGGTTGAACGAATTGCGGTCTCGATCTGTCCGGCGGGCACAGGCGCTGTCGGTGACGCCGGAAGCGGAACTGGTCGCAATCGGGCCGGATTCAGAAACGAATATTTTTGCGGCTGAAGTGTTTACTCAAGTGATGCAGCTGCCAGAAGCGCAGCGGGAAACGGTCATGCTTGTGTTCGTCGAAGGGTACAGCTACCGCGAAGCCGCTGCTCTGCTGGACGTTCCCATCGGCACAATCATGAGCCGGCTGTCGAATGCCCGGCAGAAACTGAAAACCGTGATGCAGTTTGATGCGGCAGTCGCCGCGCGACGGAGTGGCAAATGACGTTTTCCGACGAGACGCTGTTGGCGTATCTGGAAGGCACACTGGATGAAGCTCAGAGCTGCGCCATCGAGGCTGCAGTTGAGGATGACGTTGAGCTTGAACGCCGCTTGATGGCGCTGGATCCGTTCGCGCCTGTCGTTCAGGACGTTTTTGAGAAACTGCCCACCGAGGCGCCGAAGGTCGATTTTCCGGAACCCGTGGCGCATCACGCCAATGGCGGATTTTTGCGCCTTCTGGCCGTGGCCGCGAGTGCCGGGGTCGCAGCCGTCGCCCTGACGTTCTGGGCAACGCGCCCGGCAGAACTGGGCTGGGCGCAGCAAGCGGCGATCTATCAGTCGCTTTATGTGCCCGAGACGATTGTCTCGCTGGACAGTTCCGAGGCATCGCTGGACAAACAGTTCGCGATGGCCGAGGCAGCACTTGGCAGGTCTCTGAACCGTGAAGCGCTGGAATCCCTGCCGGGTTTGGCGCTGAAGCGTGCACAGGTTTTGTCGTTCAAGGGAAAGCCCTTGGTTCAGGTCGTTTTCGCCGATGAGCAGGGTCAACCTTTTGCCTTCTGTGTTATCCGTCAGGGGCCAAACGCCCCGAAGGCAGAGGTCAAGCAGGCCGTTCTGAGTGGTTTGGCAACAGCGACCTGGGCACAGGATGGCTATGGTTACATGCTGTTGGGTAGCTCTCCGCAGACCGATTTAAGTGGCGAACTGGATGTTCTGACCCGAACCTTTGCGGGCTGACGGAATACCCCTTGTGAACCGACAGGAATGTCCGAAGAATGCGCGGTATGACGCCGAAGAAACCCTTGCCCCTTCCTGAAGACGAGGCCGAAGATCTTGGCCCCGCCAGTATATTTGACGGGGATCCGTCCGAAGAGGACGACCTTTGGTTCTTGCCACCGGATGAAGACGTGGCAGACGATGATTTCTTCCTGCCCGGACCGCGGCCCGAACAGCGCCTGCTGTTCGATCCGCGCGATTGGCGTGCCGCGCAGTCCGAACTTTCTGCGGAACTTGCCGATCTGACCCTGACTTTTGGGGCGCTGGACGAAAGGCTGCGGGCAGGTCCCGAAGGGTGGACGCACCGCTTGGCATTGATGGAGACATCCGATCTGGGGTGGTGGACAGGAGACCGGATCAGCGTTGATCGGTTGGCTTTGTGGACAGGTTTGCGGATCGGTGCGACGCATGACGACGTGCAGGCGTTGTTCCGGGCGGGATGGGCGGTTCGGCGCCTGAGTTCGGGTGCAGCACCTGCCGCCGGCGGCTGGGAAACTGGTCTGACTGCGTTTCTTGACAGGCTTGCTCAGGGGGCCGACGCCACCCCTGAATCTATTGTTGATCTGGCTGAGGTCATGCAAAACGCGGACGGGTTGCATCCCGTGACGCAGTCAGCAATTGCGTTTCATGCGTGGCGGGCGGTGTCACAAGGCATCGGACAGGACACGGAAGCAGCCGTCATTGCCGCGCGGCATGCAGCGTCCATGGGGCGTGGCGGTGCGCTGTTCATGCCGTTGGCCTTGTCCGGGCCCGGCGCGCTGCGCGGATCGGGGGACCCGACGGAAAAACTGAGTGCTTGGATTCTTGGGGCAGGGCAGGCTGCCCTTGCAGGGTTGTTGCATCTGGACCGGATCAGCGCCTGGGAGGACAAGGCCAGAGAGGTCACGCAGGATCTGAGCGGTCGCACCCCACCGCGCCTGATCGACGCTTTGACAGCTTGGCCCATGGTGTCAGCGCCGTTGGCCGAAGAACTGACCAAGGCTTCTCGTGCGGCGGTACAGCGCAACTTCGACCTGTTCGCGCAGCGGGGTCTGGTTCGCGAGGTCACCGGGCAGGGGCGTTACCGCGTCTGGACGGCGGGGCTGTAGTCCATCAGCCAATCGCGAAACGTACGCGCTGCCGGGCGCAGCGCCGTTCGGGACGGGTAGACCAGGTGATAGGCTTCTTGCCCCGGACATGAGATGTCTGGCAGGCAGGAGATCAAACCGGACAGCTTCATAATCCGATCTGATGCCGGCGCGCGCGCCAATGCAATGCCGCATCCGCTGGCGCAGAGCTCTGCCGCCATCACCGAATTGTCGGCAAAGAAGTATCGTGCCTGTCCCGCTGGCAGCCGCAGGTGTTCGAACCAATGCGGCCAGCTTGCACGGTGCGTCGAAACTTCGACCAAGGTGAACTTGAACAAGTCCTCTGGTGCTTGAATCTGAGCAGCAATCTCAGGTGGGGCAATGGGATAGAGATGTTCGCGCATCAACTCGTCACTTTCCGAGCCGAACAGAGCAGGGTTACCGAACACGATCTGAAGGTCAGTAAACCGATTCGCAAAGTCCGACACAACATTGCCCGTCGAAAGCGAAAGGTTGATCTGAGGATGCGCCGCCTGAAATTCAGGAACGCCCCCGGCCAGAATGCCATGTGCAAAAAGCAGCACCGACTGCACGTAAAGCCTCTGCTCGCGGGTTTCGCCAAACAGACCGGTGGTTGCTGTTTCAAGCATGAGCAATGATTGCTGTACCGACGGCAGATAGGCGCGCCCGGTCTCGGTCAACGTAACCGCATGCGCGTGACGGTGAAACAAGGGTGTGCCCAGTCTTGTCTCCAACGCCTTGACCTGCTGGCTGACGGCAGCAGGTGTCATGTTCAACTGGGTCGCGGCGCGAGCAAAGCTTTCGGTCCGGGCCGCAGCCTCGAATACTCGCAGCCAGTTGAGGGAAGGGACACGGGTGTTCATTTCAGCAGGCTAAGCAAAACTTAGCCTCACCGGCAAGACATTATGGTCTGAGCTTTTGATCCTTGGCCTTAGGCTTGTGATCAGTGAACTGATGAAATGAGCCCACTATGTCAGACCCCGACCTGCCGCCACGTGCCAAGCGCAAGATCTGGAACTACACGCCCCAGCTGCCGATTCAGACTGCGCCCTACTGGGATTGGCCGATGAAACCTCTGGCCGCGTTGAAATACCTGTTGCAAAGCTGGAACCCACTTGCATTGCGGGCGCTGCTGCTGGTCTTTGCGGTCATCACCTGGACCTATCTGACGCCTTCATTGAGCAGGATTGAGACCTTCGGCTGGGGCTGGGTTGTGGAAATCTGGTTCCGTAATTTCTGCATCCTGATGGTGGTCGCAGGCGGCTTGCACCTGGTCCTTTGGAGGTTCCGCACGCAACAGGACGAATACCGCTATGACATGCGCCCGATGATGAAGGGCGCAAAGGCATTCACGTTCAAAAACCAGGTCTGGGACAATATGTTCTGGACCTTGGGCCCGGCGTTGACGTTCTGGACGTGCTGGGAATGTCTGATCCTGTACTCCTATGCCAATGGCTGGATCACGATGATCACACTTGACAGCAACCCGATCTGGTTCATCGCCGTGACCGTTTTTGTGCCGGTCTGGGCCGGGTTCCATTTCTACTGGTTGCACAGGCTGCTGCACGTGGGTGTGCTCTATTCAAAAGTCCACGCTTGGCATCACCGCAATATCAACACCGGCCCTTGGTCGGGGCTTGCGATGCATCCGGTCGAGAGCTTTTTCCTGATGTTCGACACGATGATCTTTTTTCTGCTGCCGTCGCATCCGATCCACGCCATTTTCCTGCTGTTCAATCACGGCATCGGTGCACCAACCTCTCATGCCGGGTTCGAGCATGTGAAGTTCGGCAACAAGGCCAAGTTTCAGGTCGGGGATTTCTTTCACCAGCTGCACCATCGGTTTTTCGATTGCAACTACGGCACCTGGGAAACCCCTTGGGATGAATGGTTCAACACGTTCCACGACGGCACCGATGAAGGCAATGAAATGGTCAAGGAACGCCGCCGCAATATCTGGGCCGCCGAATAGCCCGTGAAAGCTGAGCCCTGCCGGACCCAAGCTGGTCCGGTGGGCGTGTTTGATCCAACAGGCGGTGTGCGTTCAGCGTCCAACGCCGACATAAGTTTCAAAGCCGGATTTCAGCGCCTGTGACTTCGAATAGATATTGCGCAGATCTACCATTCGGGCAGAGTTCATGGAACCGGCCAGCTCGGTCAGGTTCAACGCGCGGAACTCGTTCCACTCCGTCAGCAACACCACAACGTCAGCCCCTTGAACTGCTGCATAGGGGTCGTCGCACCATTCGACTCCGGGCAACAGTGCATCGCCTTCCGCTTTGCCCTGCGGATCGACGACGCGCACTTTGGCCCCTCCACCGATCAAAGCGGGAATGATGGACAGTGATGGCGCGTCGCGCATGTCGTCCGTGTTGGGTTTGAAAGTGACACCCAGAACCGCCACCGTCTTGCCGTTAAGGCGGTCGTCGCAGGCGTCGCGGATTTTCTCGATCATCCGTTTCTTGACCTCGTCATTCACCCGAATGACGGTTTCCGTGATCTGCATCGGATATGCATGATCCTGACCGATCCGCGCCAGCGCGGCGGTATCCTTCGGAAAACAAGAGCCACCATAGCCCGGCCCGGCGTGCAGGAACTTGTTGCCAATTCGTCCGTCCAGACCGATGCCGCGTGAAACTTCCTTGACATCCGCACCGACCTTTTCACACAGACCCGCGATTTCATTGATGAAGGTGATCTTGGTCGCCAGAAATGCGTTGGCAGCGTATTTGATCATCTCGGCGCTTTCCAGATCGGTGGTCAGGATCGGGAAGTCACGCAGATAGAGCGGTCGGTAGATTTCGGCCATCACTTCGGCGGCGCGATCGTTTTCCACACCGACCACGACGCGATCCGGGCGCATGAAGTCATCGATCGCAGCACCTTCGCGCAGAAATTCAGGGTTCGATGCCACGTCGAATTCGGCTGTGGGGTTGGTAGTGGTAACGACCTCCTGAACTCTTCTATTGGTGCCCACCGGCACGGTCGATTTGGTGACAATGACAGTGTATCCGGTAACCGCTTGGGCGATTTCTTCCGCCGCGGCCATCACATAGGTCAAATCCGCGTGGCCGTCCCCTCGTCGGGTCGGAGTTCCGACAGCGATGAAAACCGCATCGGCGCCATCAACTGCTGTCTTCAGATCGGTTGAAAAACTCAGGCGACCCGCAGCAACGTTTTTGGCCATCAGCACATCCAGGCCCGGTTCATAGATCGGCACTTCTCCGGCCTTGAGCATGTCGATCTTTTGCTCAGCCTTGTCGACGCAAATCACGTCATGACCAAAGTCCGAAAAGCATACACCGGACACTAAGCCAACATATCCGGTGCCGATCATTGCAATACGCATCCAAAAAATCCTTCTTACCAATTACCACGGACGGCGTGGGCACAATCAAAGAAACTGACGCCGGTTTCAATGGCTGCCAGCAGTTGCGTGATGCATTCCATAGATTCTTGCGGATTTTGAGGCAATATGAACGCAGATTGTGCAAAGCCCTTCGAAACCGCGATCATGTCCGCTTTGTTCAACGGAACCGAGGACCAGGAAGAACCGGTTGGTGTCTAAATTCGGTTTAACAGAGGGTGCTGTTGATGACTGGAATAGCCCCTTCTTTAAGTATTGATGACGCGCGGAAGTGATTGCGCGTTCTCGCCACCGACAAGACGGCGTAAGGGATAAAAGGAGCCGCCTGAAATACCCCGGCGAATACCCTTCCGGTCAGGTGTCCATTTCAGCGGCGGCTTGCAACAGCCAGTTCTGAAACAGCCGTACCGGTGGCGAAACTGGTTTTTCCTTGAGACGCATGAAATAGGTCCAAGGGCTGTTCAGATCGAACTGGAAAGGCTCGATCAGCAGCCCCCGCTCGACATAAGACCGAGCCAGAGACCGGGGCAGGACGACGCACCCCAGTGACTTAGCCGCCATTTCCATCGCCAGATTCGAGGCATTTGTCCGCAAACCGTCCTTCTGGCTCAGGTCGGACAATCCGAAATGCCGTGCCGCATGCTCCCAATAGGAGGGGCGGCCCAGGATATGGATCAGCGGTGCATCCTGCAATTGCTTGGGGTCGGTAAGCGGAATGCCATCGACCAGAAAACCGGGTGCACAGACCAGGGCCAGCTTTTCGACCCATAACTGTTGTGTGTCCGTCGTAACATCGTCGATATGATTGATTGTCAGCGAGATATCCGAAACATTTTGTTCGACATCCGCCCAGACAGTGCCATGAACCGTCAGATCAATATCGGGATGCACCGCATTGAAACCGCGGATCACTTCCGGCAACCAGTTCTCGGCCAGACTGACCGGGCAAGATACCACCACTTTGCGGGTATGCGAGCGTACGATGACCGATTGCGTTGCGGCGTTGATTTCCTGCAGGGCATGGCGCACTGACGGCAGATAGGCCTCTCCCACATCTGTCAGCGACAGGGATCGGGGATGGCGCACGAACAGGGGGCGCTGCAAAAACTCTTCCAACGAGCGGACATGATTGCTGACGGCAGATTGAGTGCAGTTCAACTCTTCGGCAGCAGCGGTGAAGCTCAGGTGCCGTGCCGCCGCTTCGAACGAACGCAGAAAGGTCAGGTGTGGAAGATTCATCATGACAGGCTTTTCTCAGGCAAGGCACATCGCAAAGAATTAAAAAGCCCAGAGCTTGCTGTCTTGCCCATGAGCGACTCACAAGAATGGTTCTGACTCGAAATGCGATCTGGTCCTAGTCACAAATAATCCGGGGCCATTGCCCCATGATTGTTTTCGTGCCGCTATGCGCAAACTCACATAGGCTTTTTCTTGTAACCGGAACCCGAAAGAAAAACCTCGACTGGACACCGTGACAGATACCTTTCAGACCGTTGCAGATTTTACGCTGGGTCGTGCGGCGCAGGATTTTCCCGAAACAGCCCGTAAGGCTGCGGCGTTGATGCTGCTGGATACGCTGGGGATCACCATAGGATCGGGCCCAATGCAGGCCGGACGGATTGCGCGCGAGAGTGCGGCAGCGCTGTTTGGCGTGGGCGACCCGGGGCTGAGCGCGCGTATACTTTTCGACGGTCGCCGCGTCAGTGTCGCGGGCGCGGCCTATGCAGCAGCCACACAGACCGACAATCTGGACGGCCATGATGGATACAATCCAACCAAAGGCCACATCGGAGTTGCCGTTATTCCGGCATTGGCGGCACTGGCTGAAACTGTTCAAGACTTCTCGGGGGCCGAAGCATTGGCGGCGGTGATCGTTGGATACGAGATCGCGGGACGAGCGGGTATTTCTTTGCATGACACTGTCAGCGATTATCACACATCCGGAGCTTGGAACGCGCTTGGCGTGGTGGCTGTGGCGGCGCGCATGCGCGGATTTACGGCTGAGCAGATGCGGCAAGCCATGGGGATTGCCGAATACCACGGCCCGCGCAGCCAGATGATGCGCGAGATCGCCAATCCCACAATGCTACATGACGGTTCGGGCTGGGGCGCGTTGGTTGGCATTTCTTCAGCGGTTTTGGCCGAAAAAGGTTTTACCGGGGCACCAGCCATCACCATCGAAGCGGCAGACGTTGCCCCGCATTGGCAAGATCTGGGCCATTTCTGGCAGATGGAACATCAATATGTGAAACCCTATCCGATTTGCCGCTGGGCTCATGCGGCGATTGACGCCACCCGGGCGCTGATGCGTGAAAACGACCTAGCGCATCAGGATATTGCGGCGATCCAGGTAAACACGTTTCGGGAAAGCGCCTGCCTCTTTCAAGGCATGCCGGATGATACGTCCAAGGCGCAGTATTCGCTGCCGTTTGCCGTCGCCACGATGGTTGCGCATGGCCGGATCGGGGTCGAAAGCATCACCGGGGCGGGTCTGGCCGACCCTTTGGTCGCCTCGGTCGTCGAGCGTATCTCGGTTGCAGAGGCAGCACGCCATTCCGACCGTTTCCCCAAAAGCCGGTTTGCCGATGTCAGCATCACCCTGACCGACGGGCGGATACTTGAGTCGGGCGACGTACACGCACGCGGCGGACCCGAGGCACCAATGGACGAGGCAGAAGTGATCGACAAGTTCATGGAATTTGCGACACCATCGCTGGGTGCATCCCGTGCTGCCGCCATTTGTGATGCGGTTCTGGGACTGAGTGCGCCAGGTTCGAAATTCTCTGACCTTGGCGCGTTGATCTACGCCCCCGCCGACCAGACGTAAAATCTGCCGAAGATGCCGTTGAAACGTATTCCGACCAGCACATCGGCACCCTGGATCCTGATGGCGGCGATGACCCCGGTCTTGCTGCCCGCTGCACAGGTAGAACAGAACGCCAAGGCGCTATTTGGAGCCGCCTACAGGATGTCACGCTTCGAAACAGGGGTTTGAAGACCGATGCTGTGCGACTGGCTGCTCCGGGAAATCTGGGCGGCTGCTTCGGTCAAGAACACGCCGCGGCGCGCAACTGAAGCTGGCAACAAGCCTAGCTGATCCAAGAAGTGTACGAGGTGAGCTTGCTCCTTTACACTGTCGCCTTGCGCCCTGATCCGTTCAGAGCAGGTCGAACAATCGCCCTGGAAGCGCGTCGCGACGCGGCAGGTTCAGAGCCCGCATAAGGCAGAACATCATCGCCTGATTTGAGGTGACCACCGGCTTGCCAAGCGTTGCTTCAATCCGGTCGATCGCCTCGACCGCGCGCATGTCGGTGCAGCTGAGAATTATGGCCTGCGCCTGCGGGTGATCGGCCTGACAGGCCAGATCATAGACTTCATCCGGTGTCAGCTCGCCCTGACCGTAATTGCCCAGCTTGCGGCCCACATCGGCGCATCGAACGGTCTGGATTCCGTTCTGGGCCATGAAATCCATCGCCTGTACGTTTATTTCGCCCAGATAGGGCGAGGAAAAGCCGACCTTTGTGGCCTCCAGCGTTTTGATTGCGGCGATCAATGATCCGGCCGCGGTCAGCGACAGCGCCCCGGATCCGGATTTGATCTGTTGCGCCAGCTCAGCGTCGAAAGACGGTCCATGGGTCAGGGTGGCCGAGGTGCAGCCGTACAGCACCACATCGGGCCGCACCCCTGAGATCATACGCAGATCGTGGCTGATATCTGAAGCGCCCAAACCTGCCATTTGATCCGAGCCGGGAATTTCATCCACGTCATAGCCGCCCATGCGCTGGAAATGGATAGTGGTGTTTGGCGGTCGCAGCATCTCCATATCCGGTTCCAGATTGGTGTTGGTGAAGGGCACCAGAACACCGATCTTGGCGGCTGTGCGGGTCTCGGTCATCTCAGCGTTCCTTTCAACACGTCGCGGGCCTTGTCCATCACGCCGGGCGCACAGATTGTGGCGCGCAAACAGTCCGACAAACCATAGCCGTTCATGCCGCGCATCAGCAGGCCTTCCGCCCGCAGGGCCGCATCGGCGCATTGTGCCTGCGCGGTCGAGGCAAAGCGGATCAGCACGAAATTGGTGTGGCTTTTCGGCACGCTCAGGCCCAGTTCGCGGCATGCCTGCGCAAACCGGTCCCGAATTTCGCCTGTCCGTGCGACCACGTTGCGCATATGGGCCTGATCGCGCATCGCCGCCGCCGCTGCTGCCTGCGAGGCAATAGAGATATTGTTGGGATTCAGAAGTTTGCGGACCCCGCCCGAGATTTCGCTTGGGAAACAGCCCCAGCCGGCCCGCGCCCCAGCCAGCCCGTGGGCTTTGGAAAATGTACGCGTGATCACGGTGTCGCCCCGGTCCATCAGCGCAAAGATTTGCGCGGGATCGTTCGTGGCATCGGCAAATTCCGCATAGGCCTGGTCCACCACCAGCAGTGTCTCGCCGGGCAGATCCGATCGGAGGCGGACAATTTCGTCATTCGGGATCAGCGTGCCGGTGGGGTTGCCCGGATTGCAGACAAACACGATGCGGGTGGCAGGTGTGACGGCTGCCAGAAGCGCGTCCACCGATACGGTCAAATCGACCTCGGGCGCTGCCACATATTCGGCCTGCGCCTGTGCTGTAGCCGAGGCGACAAAGGCATAGCCATATTGTGTGCCCAGCACCTGATCTCCTGGCCCGGCAAAGGCGCGGATCAGACAGCCAATCAGTTCCATTGAGCCTGCCCCACATAAAATGTGCGCCGGGTCGAGCTTGTGTATTTCGGCAATGGCCGAGCGCATTTCGGCCCATTCCGGATCAGGATAAAGGGCCAGATCCGCCAGCGCTGCCTGCCCAGCCGCAATGGCGGCGGGGCTTGCGGGAAAGGCGCTTTCGTTCTGCGCCAGTGAAATCGTACCTGCGCCGCTCGGATCAGCCAGCGCATAAGCGCCCATGGCGCCAACGTAAGGAACCGGTCGGATCATGCGTCACCTCTGTAAGTCTTGGCACCCTCTTCGCTCACCAACCCTCGTTTGATGTCCAGCGCCAGCGCATCCGGGTCGCGTTCGGCGGGGTCACCAAGGCCGCCACCGCCCGGAGTATCGAAGATCAGGTAATCATCTTGTTCCACCCGCAATTCGCCTTTGCCCGGAATATCGTTTGCACCGTCCCTGAAACGGATGCGGCCGGGCGCGCCGGGTTTGCCGCCCATACGGCCAAGCGCCGGGTATTTCAGCCGTTCAACCGACAGGAAAACGATAAAGGGTGCACCGTTGGACGAGGTTATCTCGATCCTTTGCCCCAGACCGCCGCGATACTTGCCCGCGCCGCCGGAATCGGGGCGCAGTTCGCGCCGCCAGATCGTCACAGGTGCGACGCTTTCGGTGATTTCGACCTGACTGCCGAACACGCCGGACGGGTAGGCCGTGGCCGACAGACCGTCGGCATGAGGTCGCGCGCCGGTTCCGCCATTGTGCACGGGTTCCACAGCGAATTCGCGACCGCCTTCTCGTGCGACTTCAGGGGCATGGCGCATGGGCAGGTCGAACATGCAGCTTGCGCCTTCGGCGGGGACCGCATTGGGCAGGGCCTGATGCAGGCAGCCCAGAACCAGATCGGGCGTGACCTGACCCAGCGTGTGCCGCATCGCAACTGGCACCGGGCGCTGCGCATTCAGGATGCAGCCTTTGGGCCCGTCAACGGTAAACGGCTCCAGTGATCCCGCATTGTTGGGAATGTCCGAGCCGACAATGCAGCGCAAGGCAAACACCGTGTAGGCGGTGGCATAGTTCAGCGGCACGTTGATGCCCTTGCGTGAACAGCCCGAGGTACCGGAGAAATCCACATGCATGCCATCCTTCTTCACGGTCAGGGTGGCGTGCAATTCCAGCTCATTCTCATAACCGTCCATTTTCAGAACATTCTTGTAGACACCTTCGGGCACTTCGGCGATGGCCTCCAGCGTACCGCGGCGCGACGTGTCGATGATGTAGGCGCCGAGCGTGCCCAGATCGTCGAGGCCAAATTCCTCCATCATCGACAGCAGTCTTGTAACACCGGCCTCGCAACAGGCGATCAGCGCATAGATGTCGCCATCATTGGCAATGGGCTCGCGGCTGTTGGCACGGATGATGTCCAGAAGCAGAGCGTTGGGAGTGCTTTCTTCAACCAGCTTGCAGGGCGGGATCAGAAGACCCTCGTCATAAATATCGGATCCTTCGGGGCCCATGCCCAACCCACCCAGATCAACGAGATGCGAGGTGCAGGAGGTGAAGCCCACCACCCTGCCATCCTTGAATGCGGGCATCATCAGCAGGAAATCGTTCAGGTGTCCCGAGGCCAGCCATGGGTCGTTTGTCATGTAGATGTCGCCCGGCTTCATGGTCTGAACCGGGAAAACCCGGCGCAGGTGCTGCACTGCCTCGGCCATGGTGTTGATGTGCCCCGGTGTGCCGGTCACGGCTTGCGCCAGCATTCGGCCATCGGCATCAAAAATCCCGGCGGAGATATCACCGCATTCGCGTACAATCGGGCTGAAGGCGGCGCGGATCAGGGTTTGGCCCTGTTCTTCGACCACCGCCAGAAGACGATTCCACATCACTTGCATTCGGGCGGGCGACAGATCATGTGAAAGATCGGCTGACATCATGCGCCTCCTTTCTGGTCCTGAACGAGGACGAGGTTTCCAAGGGCATCCACATGCACCGAGAAGTCGGCGGATACGAGCGTGGTTGTCTGCGGCTCGGTGATCAGTGCGGGGCCGTGAAGGTGGTCGCCGGGCTTCAGATCCGCTCGCGCGATGAAGGCCGCTGGCTTTGATACTCCGTCCACGTCACACGTGATCGGACGGGTTTCCGACACCGAGATTGTCTTCAACCGGGGCGTTTCAGGAACCGCCGGCACGACGCTGTCACAGGTCGCGACCCGTACTGCCCAATTGAGAATCTCGATCTGCATTCCCGGTACCGGGCGCGAGAATTGCTTGCGGTATTCCTGTTCGAATGCAGCGGTCAGCGGCACGAAATCTTCGGCGGTCAGGGGGCGGTCAGGAAGGGAGATCTCGATCTCGTGTCCCTGTCCGTGGTAGCGCATGAAGGCAGTACGCGACGTCTCGGTCGGGGCCTCACCGGACCCTTGGAAGACGACGTCGCTTGCCTCGGAAATCATGGCTTCGAACAAAGCGTTGATTCCGTTCAGCTCCATGCTGCCCAGCAACGAATAGCGCGAGCGGACGATCTCGAAAGACACCGGAGCGAACAGGAAACCGACAGCCGAGCCGACGCCCGGATTGGGTGGGATCACTATGCGGCTGACCCCGGCGGATCGCGCCACCCGGCTGGCGTGCAATGGCCCGTTGCCCCCAAAAGCAATCATTGTTCGTGGGCCAAGGTCCTTACCGGATTCCACCGCGTGCATCCGCCCCGCGCTGGCCATGCTTTCGTCGACGATACGGCTGACGCCATCGGCGGCTCCGACGGCATCCAGCTCCAGCTTCGACCCGATCAACCGGCTCAGCGCCTGTTTCGAGCCTTCGGAATCAAGCTGAATATGCCCCTCGGCAAACGTGTCCGGTACGATATAACCCAGTGTAATATCACTGTCCGTCACCGTGGGTTCGGTTCCACCGCGCATGAAGGCGACGGGGCCGGGCTCGGATCCCGCTGATTTTGGCCCCACGGTCAGCCGTCCCAACCGATCAACCTCGGCGATCGAACCGCCTCCGGCGCCGATTTCGATCATATCGATGACCGGTATACGTACCGGCATTCCGGATCCTTTGATGAACCGGGCGGCGCGGGCAATCTCGAACTGGCGTGAAGTCTGCGGATGGGCGTTGTCGATCAGGCACAGCTTGGCGGTGGTGCCGCCGACGTCAAAGGACAGTACCTGATCTAGACCGGCGCGGGCGGCGACGCGGGCGGCTAGAATGGCTCCGCCGGCAGGGCCGGATTCTAAAAGCCGGATCGGAAACCGCGCGGCGGTGTGCAGGGTGCACATTCCGCCACCTGCCGTCATCATCAGGATCGGACAGGTGACGCCCCGGGCCTCGAATTGTTCGACAAACCGGGCCAGATACGTCTCCATCAGAGGCTGGATATAGGCGTTGGCGACTGTCGTGCACAGCCGGTCGAATTCGCGCGCCTCGGGGCTGACGTCCGACGAGATGGAGACGGTCAGATCGGGGCGCCTGTCCGCCAGTCTATCGCGCAGCCTCCGCTCGTGCTCGGGGTTTGCATAAGCATGCATCAGGCAGGTGGCGATGGCTTCCGCTCCGCTGGCGTCGATGTCCTTCAGCAACGCGTCGACGGCTGTGCCTTCCAGCGGAATCAATACCTTGCCATCCGCCGAAACGCGTTCTCGGATTGTCAGCGCGCGCTCACGTGGGACCAGCAGATCAGGTTTTTCCAGATTGATGTCGTATTGCGAATAGCGCCGCTCGTAGGCGATTTCCAGAATGTCCCTGAACCCTTCGGTGGTCACGGTTGCCACGACCGCACCGCGTTTTTCGATCAGTGTGTTGGTGGCCAGCGTGGTGCCGTGAATGAAACCGGTGACCTCGCTCAGATGGTGCCCAGTCTGTTGCATTACGCGCGCTGCGCCTTGCATGGCGCCGTCGGCGGGGTTGTGATGCGTGGTCAGGGTTTTGGTCGAGGCAAGTATCGTCTCTTCGCCAGAGACAAGAACCGTATCCGTGAACGTGCCGCCAATATCGATGGCCAGGCGCAGCGCTTGAGTTGTCATGAGGTTATCCGAAAAATCCGTAGTCACAGCCTGATGCATATGGGCCAGGGGCCCTGAAATCAGGCTAGGATCACAAGGTCACAGCCGGTGGCACGGCGGTCCATAGGATTTGGAAAACAACTCTTCATAAGCAGGTATTCTTGTTCATACCAGCTTGCCGCGACAAGCGGGAAAGCGACAGAAAAGCCTGCAAACGACAAAATTCGCCACGTTTGATCGGCTGACGGCCGATTGCGGGGCCCACAGTTGAGGCTCATAACCTCGCACAAATCACTTGCGGTCGTTTGTTTTATGTAACCTCAGCCAAGGCTTTGATCGTGTTCATGATGGACGGAGTCAAGGCGGTGCAGTTGTGTTGTGAGAAACCGCCATGGGTGATCTGCTGGAAGACCCTTCCGAACCACATGCCGTCGCCCGGAGAAAGGCGAGAGAAAGATCAGCAAGCTGTCGCAGAGCAATCTCTGCCTCGCGAACGACCTTGATTGAACGGGACTGGAAGGTTTTTGGGGCAGCCGTGCGACTGCCCCGCTGTCGATCAGGCTTGTTGAGCGGGTGAATCGTCATCGATGAGATCGGGCTCATCCGGTACGATGATACGATGTTCGAGATCCTCTTTAGGTGCGAACATCGGGTAGACATAGAGGAATGCGCCGATGATCAGATAGCCGATGGTTATCCCGTCGAACTGAGGCATCTGTAGCGTGTAGGAATGGATGATGCCGATCGAAGACATCAGCCCACCTGCGACGGCAAACGCGCCGGCCATCCGGAAGCGTCCGTCAATCACATCGGCCACGATGGCGCCCCAGACCAGCCCGGTGATGATCGCCCCCTGACTCAGGGCAAGGTGTCCCTCGTAATGAGCCCCTTCCATGAGAAGGGCCGAGGTCAGATTTGCATCTCCCAAAGACGGCAGCCCTTCGACACCGCTGCTGCGCAGGGCGTTCATCAAAGATCCCCATTTGACCATCAGGAAGGCCGAGATATGGGGCAGGATCGCAAAGGATACCGCAGCCATGTGCATCGGTTTGACAGCCCATGCCGTGTTGGTGATCAGGCTGACTGAGACAAAGACCAGTACTGGTGCAGCTGCGGCGATCGGGATAAGGCCAGCAAGGAACGACAGGAATCCAAGGAAGGCGGCGGCGGCAATTACAACGGCCACACCGACAATATACCCCGCATGCGCATCCAATCGTTTATAGGCCGGATGGCCGATGTACACGGTTGTCGGGAATGGCGACCCAAACAGAGCACCCAGCATCGTGCCCGCGCCGTCCGTGACCTGGCACAGCCCAACCGGGTAGTGATCCCCCGCGGCCTCGGCCGATTCCACGTTGTTCATGGTTTCGATGAAGTTGTATATCTGCACCGGAATCAGCACCAGAAACAGCTCAGGGTTGGCGAAAAGGTATTGCACGCCGGCAATTAGGTCCCCGATGTAAGGGATTGGCGGGTAGAACCCGATGCCGCTGACATCAATCCTTGACTCACCAAGGATGATGGCAATCACCGTACCAGCGGCAATTGCAACCAGACCGGCCGGTACGTTGCCGGGAAGACGGAAGCGCCCGATCAGACCCCAAAGGATAAACAGCAGCGATGTAAAGCCGATGACGGGGTTCTCGAACACTTCGGCCAGCGGGACGGAGCCGATGAAAACCAGAGCGATCCCGCAAAGCGTTCCCAGCATTCCTGCGCGGGGCGTGATCTTCTTGAGGTATGGCCCCACGATTGCGCCTAACGCCGCAACAATGCCGCCCATGAATCCGGCTCCGATACCGACTTGCCAAGCCAGCATCGGATCGTTGGTTGCCCAATAGATGGGACCGATCACACCGAACAGGTAGACGAACATTACCGGCGTCGAGATGCCGTAGGGCAACGCGGTTACGTCTTTACCTTGAGAATTTGCCGCCCATTTGGCGAGGTATGTGTAGACCGCGACACCGGCCAAAATCGCGATGGCGGCGCCGGGTACGATGCGGCCAAAGACGATTTCCGCTGGCATTTGGAACACGAACTGGCAGACCCCCGACAGGATTAGCAGGTTTACAAGGTTGTCCGTGAACAACGCCCAGAAAGCGCTGAAGTCGCTGCGGGTAAACAGCTTGTATTCATAGGTCCTCCCGTCCATGACGGTCTCCTCCTCTGATATGACCGGGTTGGCCCGACGGGTGTCAGGCCGATCTCCCTTTCCGGTCGTGATGGTGGGCCCGCAGGGGCGCCTGGTTTGCCCCGGTCAGGGCGGCCGCGGCAGTTTCAGAGGTCAATTCAGCCATCACTTCGGCCGCCACGAAGGCGGCGATGACGCTGGGCCGCTTGTCGCGGCTACCGCTTGCCCCGATGGGGCAATTCAGTTGTTCGACGGATAGTCCGTCACAGTGTTTCTGCGCCCAGTTCCTGAGCTTTACCTGCTTTGTTGCGGAACCGATCATCCCCACATAAGCGGCATCCTTTCGTTCCAGCGCGGCGGTCGTCAGCAGGAAATCCAATCCGTGATCATGGGTCAGAACGATAAAGGCGCTGCCTTCGGGTGCGCGCCAGATTTCGGCTTCGGGGATTGCACTGACCCGGGTTTCGACATTTGCGGTGCAAAGCTCAATCTCTTCGGGCCGGGTGTCGACGAGGATGCAGCACACCGGCAGGTACTGAAGCAGATTGGCCAGAGCCCGACCAACGTGGCCCGCGCCCATGACGTAGACTTTGGGCAAAGCGTCTTCGCGCCGGGCGGCGCGTTCTTTTGCCGCCCGTTTGTCTGAGGCCCGCATGCGGGTCAGTTTCAGTTCGACCCTGCCACCGCAGCATTGCCCGATTTCCGGGCCCAGAGGCACATCCATGTCCCGATGCAACGCTCCATCACGCAGCATGTCCCGCGCGGCGTTGATGGCAATAAACTCCAATTGCCCACCGCCAATGGTTCCCCACAACGATCCGGGTGCCACGAACATCTCTGTTCCCTCATTGCGCGGCGAAGACCCGCGTACACGCGTCAACGCAACGCGGATCACACAAAGCTGCGCGGAAAGAAATTCGCTCAGAGAACGCGGTGCTGCCATAGTTCAGGGCCCCGCTTGCAACCGCGCAACGGCCATCAGGACGCGTTCGGGCGTGGCCGGTGCGTCGAGGCGCGGGCATTCCCGGTAATCAGCAACAGAAGCCACGGCCATCGACAACGCCTCGAACACCGAGATACCGAGCATAAACGGCGGCTCGCCAACAGCCTTGGAGCGTTTGATGGTCAGTTCCCGGTTTTCCGACCAATCGGCGAGGTTCACATTGAAGATGCGCGGGCGGTCTGATGCGAGTGGGATTTTGTATGTTGATGGGGCATGGGTGCGCAGACGACCGGCATCGTCCCACCAAAGCTCTTCGGTGGTCAGCCATCCCATCCCCTGAATAAAGGCGCCTTCGACCTGACCTTTGTCCAGCACAGGGTTCAGCGAATGTCCGACGTCGTGCAGTAGATCCGTCCGATCCACGTGGTATTCACCGGTCAGAGTATCAATTGTGACTTCCGAACAGGACGCACCATAGGCGAAGTAATAGAACGGGCGGCCTTGCCCCTTGGCTCGGTCCCAATGGATTTTTGGTGTCTTGTAGAACCCGGCCGCCGACAGTTGTACGCGCGCCAGATAGGCCTGTTTGATGAATGCATCGAAGGCCAGAACGTCTTGGCCGATTTGCACCTGATTGGCGTGGAATGCGACTTCCTCAGGAGCGACTTTCCAGTTTTCAGCAGCGAACTTCACCAGACGTTCCTTGATCTGTTCGACCGCGTTCAACGCTGCCATGCCATTCAGGTCGGTCCCGCTGGACGCCGCAGTGGCCGAGGTGTTGGGAACCTTCTCGGTCGTTGTCTTGGTAATCTTGATCCGGTTGAAATCGACCTGGAAGGCCTCGGCGACGACCTGAGCAATCTTGGTGTTCAGGCCCTGGCCCATTTCAGTGCCGCCGTGGTTCAGGTGGATTGATCCGTCATTGTAGACGTGCACCAGCGCGCCGGCCTGATTGTACCAGGTCGCGGTGAAGGAAATGCCGAACTTGACCGGGGTCAGCGCGATGCCTTTTTTCAGAACCGGCGATGTCTTGTTGAACGCGATGATATCCTGACGGCGCTGGCGGTATTCCGATGTTTCTTCCAACTCTCCCACCAGCCGGTCGAGAATGCTGTCTTCGACTTCCTGGTGGTACGGGGTCACGTTGCGGTCCGTGGCGCCGTAGAAATTCGCCTTGCGAACATCCAACGGGTCCTGCCCCGTGGCATAGGCGATCTCTTCGATCATCCGTTCCGCCGCGATCACGCCCTGCGGGCCGCCAAACCCCCGAAACGCGGTATTCGACACGGTGTTGGTTTTCATCGGGTGGCTGTTCAGGCGTACATTCGGATAGAAATAGGCGTTGTCGGCGTGAAATAGCGCCCGGTCGGTGACAGGGCCCGACAGGTCTGCCGAAAAGCCACAGCGCGCAGCAAAACTGCCTTCGACCGCCTGAATGCGGCCCTCGTCGTCAAATGCGACATCATAGTCGATCACGAAGTCGTGGCGTTTGCCGGTTGCGGTCATGTCCTGATCCCGGTCGGGGCGGATTTTGACGGCGCGGTTCCACTTTTTGGCAGCCATGGCCGCCACTGCGCAGAACAGGTTCATCTGGCTTTCCTTGCCGCCAAATCCCCCACCCATGCGACGGACATTGACCACGACCGCATTGGACGGCACCCCAAGGACATGCGCCACCATATGCTGTGCCTCGGACGGGTGCTGGGTCGAGCAATGCACCACCACATCGTCGTCTTCGCCCGGAATCGCAAAGGCGATGTGACCTTCAAGGTACATGTGATCCTGACCGCCAACGCTCATCCGGCCTTTGACCCGGTTGGGCGAGGCCGCCTGAGCCGGTGCGACGTCTCCGCGCTCCAGCTTGAGGGGCGCTGTGACATGCGGATAGCCTGCTTTCTTTGCTGCAATCGGATCCAGCGCATGGGGCAGGGTTTCGAAGTCGATCTTTGCCCGTTCCGCAGCGCGGCGCGCGATGTCGCGGGATTCGGCAACCACCGCAAACAACGGCTGGCCGTGGAATTGAATGGCGTCGGTCGGGAAAACAGGTTCGTCGTTCAGATGTGTCGGGCTGATATCATTGGCCCCCGGCACATCATCAGCGGTCAGCACACCGATCACGCCGGGTGTGGCGAGAACATCAGTGAAATCGATGTTCACGATCTTGGCGTGTGCGACGTCTGACACGCCGAGATACGCGTGCAGCGCGCCTTCTGGCAGCGCAATGTCGTCTGTGTAATCGGCCTGCCCGGTGACGTGCTTGATCGCGCTGTCGTGGATTACGTTGGTATGGGCCGATCCAATGATGGAAACGTTGTCTTTCATGTTTTCGTCTCCTGATCAGGCACAAGCCAGTTGAACGGGGATGTCGGTTTGGCTGTCCTTTTCAAGGAAGAACCGACGCAGCAGGTTCTGGGCAGCGAGCATTCGGTAGTCAGATGATGCGCGCCAATCGGTGAGAGGCGAGAAATCCTCGGCCAGTGCTTCAGCGGCAGCTTCAAAGCCTTCGCGTGCCCATGGCTGACCGTTCAGCGCCGCCTCGGCTTTCGATGCGCGCTTTGGCGTGGCAGCCATGCCGCCGAACGCGATACGGACATTGTTGATGATGCCGTCCCTGACGGTCATGTGGATGCCAGCGGCCACGGAAGAGATATCCTCGTCACGGCGCTTGGAAACCTTGTAAGCCGCGTTCAGATCATTGGGCCCGGGCAGGGGCACGCGGATGCTTTCTACAAACTCGTCGGAACGGCGGTCCTGCTTGCCGTAATCGATGAAGAAGTCCTCAAGCGGCAGCGTCCGGCTTTCGGTGTTACGGCGCAGCGAGATTTCGGCGCAAAGCGCGATAAGAACCGGTGGCGTGTCCCCGATGGGAGAGCCATTGGCGATGTTCCCGCCGACGGTTCCCATATTCCGCACCTGCCACCCTGCGATGCGATCCCAGTAGGAGGACAGGTGTGGCAGGTGTTCAGACAGGAGGTCCTGGCAATCGGTGTAGCTGGCGCCGGCACCGATCAGGAGGAGGGACCCCTGTCTTTCAACTGTTTTCAGGTCTTCGAGATGACCGGTGAAGATGGCGGGGCCAATGTCGCGCAGGAACTTGGTCACCCAAAGGCCCACATCGGTGGCTCCGGCCACGATCGTGGCGTTTGGATAAGCTTGCAGACATGCGGCAAGATCATCAACGCTGGACGGGAGAATGCTCAGGTTGTCTTCAGGACCGGACACCACGCGCCGCCCGTCTTTCAGGGCCGCCAGGCGCGCCGTCATGGTTTCGCGTTCGGTGTTCAGATGGTCAGAAGCCGGGGTGCCGTAGCGGCTGACGGCAATGGCCGCTCGGATGATAGGCTCATACCCTGTGCAGCGGCACAGATTACCCTGCAATGCGGTTTGAACCTGCACTTCGGTTGGTTCCGGAGTTTGCATCCAAAGCGCATAGAGGGCCATGACGAAGCCTGGCGTGCAGAACCCGCACTGGCTGCCATGATGATCGACCATGGCTTGTTGAACCGGGTGCAGTCGGCCTTCAGGTCCGGTCAGGTGTTCAACCGTCACGACATGACAGCCGTCGACAGAGGCAAGAAACCGGATACAGGCATTGACCGGAGCATAGTGCAGGCCCGTGCGCCCAAGCCGTCCGACAAGCACGGTGCACGCGCCACAGTCGCCTTCGGCGCAGCCTTCTTTCGTTCCTGTCAGTCGACGTTCCAGGCGCAGGAAATCGAGAAGTGTCTGGCCTGCTGAGACGTTTGGGACGGAGACATCCTTGCCGTTCAGGACAAATCGGATGTGGGTGCGATGCGTCATGGAATTCTCCCTCTGCCCTGCCTTCCGGAGGGCGGTCACTGGAACCATAGGTGCAAAGATTGAGTCGGAAAATCGCCGCAAACGGCAAATACTTTCAACATATCGTTGAAAAAGATAGGGCCATGACGCATTCTTTCGCTGCTGGGAGGTTCCAATGTCTTACATCGAAAGTCTGCGTGTTTTTGTCCGAGTGATGGAACTGGGCAGCATCACGTCTGGCGGGCGTGATCTTCGGTTGACCCCGGCGGTGGCCAGCAAACGGTTGAAAGAGCTTGAAAACCATCTGGGTGTACGGCTGTTCAACAGAACGACCCGGTCGATGACACCAACCGAAGTGGGGACGGTTTTCTACGATGAAGCCAAGGCGGTCCTGCTGGCGCTTGATCACGCTGAAGCGCGTGTCGCCAGCTTTTCCGACGCGCCTCGGGGGGCCATCCGCATCACCGCGCCTTTGGGTGTCGGGCGCAGAATCGTTGCGCCACTTGTCCCGGAATTCTCTGATCGCTACCCGGAAACAGAGATTCGCATGCGTTTGTCCGACCGTAAGGTGGACATTCTGGCCGACGGTCTGGACATAGCCTTTTTCATTGGTGAGCCCGGTGATTCAACCATGAAACTGCGGAAGTTCGCGGATTGTGATCGTGTTCTGTGCGCTTCGCCCGATTACTTGTCGCAGTTTGGCACGCCCAAAACACCAGACGATTTGTTGCACATGCCCCATAACTGCCTGTTGCTGCGTTATCCAAGGTCTCCGGAATACTACTGGACGCTCCGCACTGATATGGGTCCGCGAAAACTTGAAGTTCGCGGTAAATACGACGCGGATGATGGTGATGTACTGACAGACTGGGCCTTGGCGGGCAGGGGGATCGTCAACAAGCCGCGCTTTGACGTACGGGAGTTTCTAAAGGATGGGCGACTGGTCGAAGTCCTGCCCGAGACGCCCCCATTGCCAACGATTTTCGGATGTCTTTATCCGCACAAAAAGCTGCAAGACCCCAAGGTGCGTCTGTTTGTCGAACACATCGCGCAGCACAGCAAACGCTTTTTCGCATAAAGAAAAAAAACCGGGCTTACGACCCGGTTAACAATCTTCGTTTTGCGCGCAGGCGTCTATTGGTCTCTGACCTCACGCACCCATGCGATGATGGTTTGGCGTGCCTCTTCATCCATTTGCACTGCAGATGGTGGTGGCATTGCATGGCTGATGCCGGCTTGCAGATAGATTTGGTCGGCGTTGCGGGCGACATCGCCGGGTGTCTCAAGATAAACCTTCTTCGGGGCCCGTTTCATGGTGCCGTACACCGGCTCGCGGGCGTGGCACATCGAGCAATTCCCCAAGACCGTGTCATAGGCGTTTTCGAAGCCCGCGGCTGACGCAAATTTCTGTTCGTATGGCGTCAGGTCACGCGCTTCGGCGTCCTCCCATGTCTCAGTGTTTCTCACCGAAGACAGCCAGGCGATCACGACCATTAGCAGAACCGTCACCCCCCAAGTCCAGTGCGGGCCTTTCCCGGTTGCATGCATCGAGTTGAAGTAGTGACGGATGGTGACGCCCGTCAGAAAGATCAGGCTGGCGATGATCCAGGAATACTCGGTGCCGAAAGCAAGCGGATAGTGGTTCGACAGCATCAGGAAAACGACCGGCAAAGTCAGGTAGTTGTTATGCGTGGATCGAACCTTGGCGATCTTGCCGTATTTGGCATCAGGCGTCCGACCGGCCTTGAGGTCTTCGACCACAATCCTTTGGTTCGGCATGATCTGAAAGAACACGTTGGCCGTCATGATTGTCGCAGTGAAGGCGCCAAGATGCAAAAGCGCGGCGCGACCGGTGAAGATCTGGTTGTAACCCCACGACATGATCACCAGGATCACGAACAACAGCAGCATTAGAACGGTCGGGTGATCACTCAGCTTCGATTTGCACATCTGGTCGTAGAGCAGCCAGCCAATGGTCAGCGATCCGCCAGAAATCAGGATCCCCTGCCACAGCGCCAGGTCCACTTTGGTCGGATCAAGCAGGAACAACTCGCCCCCGACCCAATATATGATCATGAGCAACGCCGCGCCCGACAGCCAGGTCGTGTAACTCTGCCATTTGTGCCAGGTCAGGTGCTCGGGCATGCGCGAGGGCGCAACCAGATACTTGACGGTGTGGTAGAAACCGCCGCCATGTACTTCCCATTCTTCGCCGTAGGCCCCGTCCGGCAAGGCAGGGTTTGGCTTCAACATGAGGTCCAGCGCGATAAAGTAGAATGACGCACCAATCCACGCCATCGCGGTGATCACATGCAGCCAACGGACGGAAAAGGCGATCCACTCCCACATTACGGCCAAGTCATACATGGCTTTGCTCCTAAGATTCTATAGTTCCGGTTACTCTATGCGAGTGTGTTTTGTTCTGGTATTGCTGGTAAAGACCAAGCAGTATCAAAAAATGCAAAAAAATGTCCTACCTTGATAACATCAGAACCTTTGTCCGGGTCTACGAACTGGGCAGCATGTCTGCCGCGGGCCGTGATTTGAGGGTTTCGCCAGCTGTTACGTCGGCGCGTATATCGCAATTGGAAGAGCATCTTGGCGTGCGTTTGTTCCAACGCACGACACGCAGCCTGACGCCCACCGAGCAGGGGAAATCTTTCTATCGTGGCGCAGCAGAGATTCTAGAAGCAGTCGAAAGTGCCGAAGCCCAGATCGTCAATCTTACCGAGAACCTGAAAGGGTCACTCTATGTCGCCGCGCCCCTGGGAGTTGGGCGTCGGTTGATAGCACCGCAGGTCCCAAAGTTTCTTGCCGAGTACCCCGAGGTGAACGTCAGGCTGAGGCTGACGGACCGAAAGGTTGATCTGACAACCGAGGGTCTGGACCTGGCTTTTTTCCTAGGTCAGCCAGAAGACAGCAACTTGCGTATTCGCAAGATCGCCGATGTCGAAAGGGTGCTTTGTGCATCTCCGAAATACATCAAAAAACGTGGGATGCCCGAAAGCGGCGACGCGTTAATCGCTGATGAGCACGAGTGTCTCAATTTGCGGTTCCCCGGCGCGACCGAGTTTCAATGGCTCTTGAGGACCGATGCGGGGCCAAAACGGTTCCGGGTTTCCGGACGTTTCGAGTCAGACGACGGCGACGTGCTGACAGACTGGGCGCTTGGCGGGCATGGCATCGCGTTGAAGCCGAAATTTGAGATTGCGCAGCATCTCAAGGCGGGAAATCTGGTTCCGGTGGCAGAGAAGACGCCGCCGGAACCAATTCAGATGGCATGTCTGTTTACGCACCGCCGTATGCAGGACCCCAAAACGCGGCTTTTCATGGAATTCATAATAGAACGCATCGGGTCGTCGATTGCGGCAGCAAATACGTCCCGGTAGGATGCTCAGCTGCCGCGATAGGTCGCGTATCCGAAGGGTGAAAGCAGCAGAGGCACGTGATAATGCGAGTGTTCGGACATTCCAAAGCGGATCGGGATGACGTTCAGAAAGCGTGGGTTTTCAGGCGGTGTGCCAGAGGCATCAAGGTAATCTCCGGCATGGAAGACAAGTTCGTATTCACCTGTTGAAAACTCTGCCTCGGGCAGAATTTGTTTGTCGGTCCTGCCGTCGTCATTGGTGACCAGAGTTTTCAGCAACTCGCGGTTTGCACCTTCAATGCGGAACAGTTCGATCTTCAATCCTTCGGCGGGACACCCTCGCGCCGTATCCAGAACATGTGTTGTAAGGTAACCGGTCATTTGCGCTACTCCTCAAGTTATACAGTTACTAGTCTGTTTTCGCCCCAAGGGGCAAAGGCAGTCTGTGGGAAGCTGCTTTCAGTATTTTTTGAAAAACATATTTGATTATCTGGGGTATTGATCAACTCATGAAGAAGGAAACCGATGTGAAGCCTTATCCACGAGACATGACCGGTTACGGTGGGCAAGTTCTCAAAGTAAACTGGCCGGCCAATGCCAAAATCGCAATTCAGATCGTGCTGAATTACGAAGAGGGCGGTGAAAACAACGTTCTGCACGGCGATGCCGCATCCGAAGCGTTTTTGTCCGAGATCACCGGAGCCGCCCCTTGGCCGGGGCAACGGCATTGGAACATGGAATCGATCTACGAATACGGCAGCCGCGCGGGGTTCTGGCGCGTGCATCACCTTCTGCAGGATCTGCCTGTTACAGTCTATGGCGTTGCAACCGCCTTGGCCCGTGCTCCTTCTCAGGTTGCGGCGATGAAGCACGCAGGATGGGAGATAGCCAGCCACGGTTTGAAATGGATTGAACACAAGGACATGGACGCCGAAGAAGAGCGCGCCCAGATCCGCGAAGCAATCCGGCTGCACACAGAGGTTACGGGTCAGCCGCCCCGTGGTTGGTATACGGGCCGCTGTTCGATGAAAACGGTCGAACTGGCCGCCGAGGAAGGCGACTTTGCCTATATCGCCGACAGCTACGCTGACGATCTGCCATACTGGACCAAGGCAGGGGGCAAGGATCAACTGATCATGCCCTATACACTGGACTGCAACGATATGCGCTTTGCAATCCAGGCTGGATTCACCAATGGGGAACAGTTCGAAAGCTATCTGAAAGACAGCTTTGACATGCTCTATGCCGAAGGTGAGGCGGGCGCGCCCAAGATGCTTTCGATCGGGTTGCACTGCCGTCTGATTGGTCGCCCAGGTCGTGCCATGGCGCTGAAACGCGCACTTGACTACTTCAGGAAACACGACGGTGTCTGGTTCGCAACGCGCGAGCAGATTGCCGATCATTGGGCCAAGGAACACCCACCTGTGCAAGGTTTGACCCCGTCCGAAATGGATCGACCAACCTTTGTGTCAGAATTCGGTGGCGTGTTCGAGCACAGCCCGTGGATTGCCGAAGGTGCGTATGAACTGGAATTGGGCCCGACGCATGACAATGCTGCTGGTGTCCACAACGCGCTGGCGCGTATATTCCGTTCTGCCTCGTCCGAGCAGCGCCTTGGCGTTCTGACAGCCCACCCGGACCTGGCGGGCAAGCTGGCCGCCGCCGGCCGCCTGACCAAGGAAAGTACTGCGGAACAGGCCGGTGTGGGCCTGGACATGCTGACCGATGAAGAGCGCGCGACGTTCACGGCGTTGAACGAAGCCTACACAACCAAGTTTGGCTTTCCCTTCATCATCGCGGTCAAGGACAACACGAAAGCCAGCATTCTGGAAGCCTTTCGCCGTCGTATCGACAATGACCGTGACAGGGAATTTGCCGAAGCCTGCCTTCAGGTTGAGCGCATTGCCGAATTGCGGCTGATTGAGAAGTTCGGGGAATGACGGCTGTCTTGAAGCTCCGACCTTTGACGCCAGAGGCATTTGCACCTTTCGGCGATGTCATCGAGGCGGCTGGCCAGGTGGACAAACTTATTAATCAGGGTAAATGCGCGCGCTATCACGACCGGGCCGCGTTGGATTTCCATGATGGGCACGCGGGTATCAGCGTGTTTCAGTCCGAAGTCTTCTGCTTGCCGATCAAATTGGAAATGGTGGAACGTCATCCTGATGGCAGCCAGGCCTTTTTGCCTTTGTCGGATAAACCTTTTGTCGTGGTTGTGGCCCCGGATGAAGACGGCACGCCGGGACAGCCAATCGCCTTCAAAACAGCGCCCGGACAGGGTGTGAATTATCATCGCAACACTTGGCATGGCGTTCTGACCCCGCTTCATGCGCCCGGACTTTTTGCGGTGGTCGACCGAATTGGATCCGGGCCCAACCTCGAAGAGCATTGGTTCGAGGAGGCTTTTGAAATCACAGAATGAGGTGCGTTGCCGGATGAGGAGCCGGCTGCGAACTTCAAGGGAGGAAAGACCAAATGTCAGATGCATCCATCGGAACGCCGGAACAACTCCGCGATCCGAATTATACTCCGCCGCTGCTAAAGGCGGTGCCACTGGGAATTCAGCATGTACTGGCGATGTTCGTGTCAAACGTCACGCCAGCCATTATCGTTTGTGGTGCAGCTGGTTTCGGTTTTGGCTCGAACAGCCCCGATTTCCCGCAGATGATCTATATGATCCAGATGTCGATGTTCTTTGCGGGTGTCGCCACGTTGTTTCAATCTGTTGGCATGGGCCCGGTCGGTGCCCGGCTGCCTATCGTGCAGGGAACATCGTTTGCCTTTATCCCGATCATGATTCCACTGGTGGTGGGGAAGGGCGTTGACGCCATTGCCGTCCTGATGGGCGGGGTTGTTGTCGGTGGTTTGTTTCACGCCTTCCTTGGGCTGTTCATTGGACGCATTCGTTTTGCTCTTCCGCCACTGGTTACGGGCCTTGTGGTGACCATGATTGGCTTGGCACTTGTGAAGGTCGGCATTCAGTATGCCGCGGGGGGTGTTCCTGCGATTGGGACCGAGGAATACGGCTCGGGTCTGAACTGGTTCATGGCCGGAACTGTAATCGTGGTCACGCTTGGCCTGAAATTCTTTACACGGGGCATGCTGTCCGTGTCGGCTGTTCTGATCGGTCTGCTGGTCGGATACGCCGTGGCGTTCCTACTTGGCCAGGTCCACCTGGGCAACGTCGGGAACGCGGCATCCTTTGCGCTGCCGAACCCGTTGCATTTCGGTATTGAATTCTCGGCAGCGGCCATCATCGGTTTCTGTGCAATGTCCTTTGTTTCCGCAGTTGAAACCGTTGGGGACGTATCCGGTATCACCAAAGGGGGCGCTGGGCGAGAAGCAACCGACAGGGAAATTCAGGGCGCGACCTATGCTGATGGTCTTGGCACTGCGATCTCTGGCCTGTTTGGAGCGCTGCCAAACACGTCGTTCAGTCAGAATGTCGGATTGATTGCGATGACCGGCGTCATGAGCCGAATGGTCGTGACCATCGGTGCGGTTTTCCTGATCGTATGCGGGCTTATTCCCAAAATCGGGGCGATAATCTCGTCCATTCCGATTGAGGTTCTCGGTGGGGGCGTGATCGTGATGTTCGGCATGGTTGTGGCGGCAGGTGTCTCGATGCTGTCGGACGTGAACTGGAACCGGCGCAACATGGTGATTTTTGCAATCGCCCTGAGTCTTGGGCTGGGTTTGCAGCTGGAACCCAACGCGTTGCAATACTTGCCCGGCACATTGAAGGTTCTGGCGACATCAGGAATCCTGCCCGCCGCCGTCATCGCCATTGTATTGAATCTTGTTCTTCCCGAAGAACTTTCCGACGAAGCGACGGAAGAGGTCTCGGGCGGCATGGCCGGTCATGGTCTTGGGTCCATCGAGCAAGACGACCACGTCTGATGCGTTCGACCTGATACACTGATCGTCCTGGAAAAAACATGAAGCGGCGCGCCTTGGCGCGCCGCGTTTCATTGTTTTGTCACCATTTAATGGAGATCTGCTGTCAAAAGCTCTTCGCCCAAAAGGACCGCCGAGACAATGCCCAAGGAGGTGTTGCCGTTCGGCTTCAGAAATCGACCTCGATCGCGATCCCTTTCCGAACGGCGAGGTCAACCACGGACGCGGCGACCGCAAGATCTTGAAGGCCCACACCCGTGCCATCGAACAGCGTGATCTGATTCTCCGATATCCGGCCCGGATTGGTGCCGTTGATGACCGCGCCAAGCTGCGCCACATCGCTTTCTTGGATCAGGCCTTCGGCCACGGCGTGCTGCGCTTCGCCGATGCTGACGGATTGCGCGACTTCGTCCGTGAACACGCTCGCCTTGGCCAGAAGGGCGGTTTCAACTTCCTGTTTTCCTTTTGTGTCCGTGCCCATGCAGGCGATATGAGTTCCGGGGCTGACATGGTTCGCCATCAGTGAGGGTGCAAAGGCCGAAGTGATCGAAATAATCACATCCGCCTCAGTCATTTCGTCAAGCTTGACCGCCTGGAACGGAACACCTGCTTCATTGGCGACCTTTTCGATATTCGGCAGCATTTCGGGGTGGTAGTTCCAACCAATGACCTTGTCAAAATCGCGCTGCTCCAATGCCGCGCGAAGCTGAAAGGCTGCCTGGTGGCCAGCGCCAATCATGCCTATGACCCTGGCGTCCGTACGTGCGAGATGCTTGATCGATACCGAAGATGCTGCCGCCGTTCGAAGGGCCGTCAGAAGGTTGCCGCCGACCATCGCAGATGGCTTGCCAGTGTCGGGGTCGAAAAGAAAAACCGTGGACTGGTGGTTGATCAGCCCGCGTTTTTCCAGATTGTTTGGCCAATAGCCGCCCGCCTTCAGTCCAAGCGTCAGGCCAGCGCGGTCAAATCCCCCCTTGAAGCCGTATAGTGCATCTTCGTGCCCGATGGCTTCACGCACGACAGGGAAGTTGTAGGCGTCGCCGGACGCCATTGCAGCAAAGACCTGTTCGACCGCGTCAAAAGCCGCTTGTCGGGTCATAAGGTCAGCGATCTCACGCTCGGGTACGATCAGCATTTCTTTCTCCAATCAAACATTCGTGCGCCCGCGTGCCCCTGCCGGAAGGAGAGCATACACGCGGGCGGCTGTCTGGCTGTTTCCGAGCCAGCCCTCCCAAACAGAGCAAGTTCAGATCAATAAGCGCGTCCGCGGGCGGACACGGGCCAGACAGTCTCGACCTTGCCGTTGCGAACACCGACATACCAATCGTGTACATTTGCGGTTGGGTCGCAGTGTCCCGGAACCAGCTTGAGCTTGTCGTTGATCTTCAGCGCACCGTTCGGATCCATGACGATGCCGTGTTCGTCCGAACATTTGATGTATTCGACATCGTCGCGGCCAAAGACAACCGGCAGGCCGCTGTCCACCGATTGAGCCTTGAGGCCTGCATCGACGATCGCCTTATCCGCCTTGGTGTGGCTCATGACGCTGGTCAGAATGAAGAAGGCGTTTTCCCACTCGCCCTGATCGATCCGGTTTCCATCCTTGTCCAGGATGCGGCCGTAATCGGCATCCATGAACGCGTAGGACCCGCATTGCAGTTCGTTGTACACGCCCGAGTTGGACTCGAAGTAGTATGAACCGGTGCCACCGCCCGAGACCAAATCGCACTCGATGCCTTCAGCTTTGAGGCCCTCGACGGCGTCTTTCACCATGGCGATGGCGGTGTCGAGCTTTTCCTTGCGCGCTTCATAGCTGTCAAGGTGCTGCATGGCCCCCTGGTAGGCCTGGATCCCGGTGAACTTCAGGTTGTCAGCAGCTTCTACTGCTTTGGCAATCTCGATCACTTCCGGGGTCGTTGTCACGCCGCAACGCCCGGCACCGCAGTCGATCTCGATAAAGACTTCCAGCTGTGTTCCATGATCCACCGCCGCGCCGGAAAGGTCTGCAACGTTGTCCAGATCGTCGACGCAAACGATGATGCGGCTGCCCAGCTTTGGCAGGCTGGCAAGACGGTCGATCTTGGCGGGGTCACGCACCTGGTTCGACACCAGAACGTCCTTGATGCCACCGCGCACGAACACTTCGGCCTCTGAAACTTTCTGGCAGCAAACGCCAACGGCGCCTCCGATCTTCTCCTGCAACTTGGCCACGTCTACCGATTTGTGCATTTTTCCATGCACGCGGTGCCGCATGCCATGCGCCCTGGCATAGTCGCCCATCTTCTTGATGTTGCGTTCTAGCGCGTCGAGATCCAGAATCAGGCTGGGAGTCTGGATATCTGCTTCATCCATTCCGGGCTTGGCCGGAATGTCAAAGCCTACTTCGAAATTGTCGAGATTGGTCATATCTTTCATTTCCGTATTCCTATGTCGGGATTGATGTTACGCGTTCAGCCAGGGCAGCTTGTCCAGATCGACATTGCCCCCGGTTATAATCAAGCCGACCCGCTTGCCTTTGAAAGCGTCCGGGTTTTTCAGGATCGTAGCCAGCGGAACGGCCGAAGATGGCTCCATCACGATCCGCAGGTGTTTCCACGTCAGTTTCATCGCGTCGATGATCTCTTGCTCGGAAGCCGTGTAGATTTCGGAGACGTGGTTCGACACGAAATGCCAGGTGAGGTCCTTGAGCGGAACCAGCAGCCCGTCGGCAATCGTCTTGGGTGCGTCATCCGCTATGATGTGGCCGGCCTTGAAGCTGCGATAGGCATCGTCGGCCTGTTCAGGTTCTGCGGCGATGATCGCGGTTTCTGGGGCCAGAGTAGACAATGTCAGGCAAGTGCCTGATACCATGCCGCCACCACCGATGGGGGCGACCACCGCGTCCAGACCATCGGTCTGTTCGATGAACTCGCGCGAGCAGGTGCCTTGCCCGGCTATCACGCGCGGATCATTGTAGGGGTGGACAAAATCCCCGCCCGTGGCGGCCTGAACCTCGGCAAACGTGGCCTCGCGCGACGAGGTTGAGGGCTCACATTCCGTGATCTTCCCACCATAGCGCCGCACCGTGTCTTTCTTGGCCTGCGGCGCTGTGCGTGGCATGACGACGTTGCACGGTATGCCCCGCTTCATCGCCGCATAGGACAGGCACGAGGCGTGGTTGCCCGAGGAATGGGTTGCAACGCCTTTCCTGGCTTGTTCGTCGTCAAGGCCAAACACGGCATTTGCTGCCCCACGCACCTTGAAGGCACCCGGTTCCTGAAAGTTCTCACATTTGAAGAACAGCTGCGCCCCGGCCAATTCATTCAGGTAGTCCGAGGTTCGGACCGGGGTACGGCGGATAAAGGGCTCGATCCGATTGTGGGCTTCGAGCATGTCCTCGTAGGTTGGGATGTACATGTTGCAGTCCTTCATCACGCAGCATCCTTCTGAACTGCGCCGGGATGACCGCGATAATATTCCTGCGCAGCCGCCACGCCGGAGCCCAGCTGGATGTTCATGCCCAGGTCGACCATGCACATTTCAGCGGTGGCAATCCCGGACAGAGCCATGACATCCGTCAGGCTGCCCAGATGTCCGATACGGAAAACCTTGCCTGCGACTTCACCAAGGCCGACACCGAAGGCAACGCCGTATTTTTCAGCGGCATGGGTGACTATACCCGTCGCATTGAAGCCGTTTGGCGTTCGGATCGCGCTGACGGTGTCAGAGTATACCGACGGGTTCGCCGCACAAAGGTCCAGCCCCCACGCACCCACGGCGGCACGCACTCCTTCGGCAATACGGTGATGCCGGGCAAAGACGTTTTCCAAACCTTCACTCAGCAACATATCGCAGGCCTGGTTGAGGCCATTCATCAAACCAACGGCAGGCGTATAGGGATAGGCGTTGTTGGCGTACCCCTGGGCCATGTCATGAACATCAAAGAAGGTGCGGGGCAGGGTGTCCGCCTTGGTCGCGTCCATTGCTCTCTGGCTAAACCCGACGATGGCAAGACCCGCAGGCAGCATGAACCCTTTCTGCGAACCCGTGACGGCCACGTCGACGCCCCATTCGTCAAAACGGAAATCCATGGACCCGATCGATGAAACACCATCGACGAACAGCATGGCAGGGTGACGGGCGGCATTCAGCGCCTTGCGTACAGCCGCAATATCCGATTTCACACCGGTTGCCGTTTCGTTGTGCGTGGCAAGAACAGCCTTGATTTCGTGGCTTGTGTCCGCGGTCAAAATCTCTTCGTAACGATCAGCTGGCAGCCCGTCGCCCCAAGGGGTTTCGACGATCTCGACATTCAGACCGTGACGCTGGCACATATCGATCCAGCGATGGCTGAACATGCCGTTGCGCGCTGCCAGAACCTTGTCACCGGCCGACAGGGTATTTGTCAGTGCGGTCTCCCAGCCTCCGGTTCCGGTCGACGGGAAGATGAAGATTTGGGCGCTGTTGCTCTTCAGGACTTTCTGAACGCCAGCACGCGCGGGGTGCAGGATTTGCCCGAACAGCGGCGAGCGATGGTCGATCGTGGGCATATCACAGGCCTTGCGCAGGCTTTCCGGGATGTTGGTCGGACCCGGGATGAAAACGGGGTTTTGAAAGCTCATGGATGGTCTCCTTCCGTCGTTGACCACACGATAAACACCCATCACTCAGTCTGATATATTTTTGAAAAAGACTTTCAAAACGCCACGCTTCGAATATAATTTATAATTGTCAGTGCCTTATATTTTTCATATGGTGAATTAGTCTTTCACGAATAATCAAAGGGTTTTTATGGATTCTCAAGACAATACTCGCGAAGTCCGCAGAAAAGCCCGTGGAAGACCAAGGGGATGGGACGACAAGACAACGCAAAACACGATCAAGTCTCTCGACCGTGCGATGGAAGTTTTTGAGTATTTGAGTGAAGCGCAGGGCAAGGCGTTAACCGCGCTATCCGACGAAATGGGCCAGTCGCCCGCCACAGTTTACCGAATACTCGTTACACTTGAGGGCAGGGGCCTTGTCGAGTTCGATCACTACGAGCAGGTCTGGCACATCGGTCCTCGTGCGTTCGTAATCGGCTCGCGCTTCCTGCGTCGCACCAGCCTTGTGGACCGGGCCCGACCCGTGATGCGAAAGCTGATGGAGGCCACCGGCGAGACCGCAAACCTGGGGGTCGAGAAAGAAGGAATGGTATTATTCCTGAGCCAGGTGGAAACCCATGCCAGCATTCGCGCGTTTTTCCCTCCGGGCACGCTTTCTCCGATGCACGCGTCGGGCATCGGGAAAGCTTTGTTGGCATATATGGATGAAGATCGGTTGGACCGGCTGTTGGCCAAGACAGAACTACAGGCCTTCACGGACAGGTCGATTACCAGCCCGACCGCGCTGAAAGAAGATCTTGCCATGGTTCGGGTACAAGGCTTCTCGATAGACAACGAAGAAAAGAACGCGGGAATGCGGTGCATTGCTGCGCCGGTCTTCGATACCAACCGAGAGGCGGTTGCCGGGATTTCAGTGTCCGGACCGACAAGTCGCGTCAGCGAAGTCGAGATTCAGCGACTAAGCCGCCCCGTCATCGAGGCGGCGCATCAGTTAACTCTGGCCATCGGCGGGACTATTACTCCGCCGCTGTCCTGAGACGCCGGTGCTGCGGGTAAGCGGCTGGACCTGGCCGCAGTGCCATATGGCGGTTCACGTCTTTGTATAGCAAGTAACGGAACTTACCCGGGCCACCTGCATAACAGGCCTGTGGGCAGAACGCGCGCAACCACATGTAATCGCCGGCCTCGACCTCTACCCAGTCATTGTTCAGCCTGTAAACGGCCTTTCCCTCAAGAACATACAGACCATGTTCCATCACATGTGTTTCAAGGAAAGGAATGACGGCGCCGGGCTCGAAAGTCACCACGGTCACGTGCATATCGTGCCGCAAGTCACTTGGGTCGACAAAGCGAGTCGTGGCCCATTTGCCGTCCGTTCCGGGCATCGGCGTCGGCGTGATCTCGTTTTCGTTGAGAACCAGAACGTCTGGGCGGTCAAGCCCTTCTACCGCTTCATAAGCCTTTCGAATCCAATGGAACCGCAGGATTTCGCCGCCTCGGTTTCGTAAGGTCCAATTGCATTCAGCGGGCAGGTAGGCATAGCCGCCGGGCGTCAGCTCATAGGTTGTGCCGTCGGCAGTCAAGGTCGCTGTGCCTTCGACCACGAACAAAACGCCTTCGGCTTCGGGATCGGTCTCGGGTCGGTCAGAGCCACCGCCGGGTTGAACTTCCATGATGTATTGCGAAAAGGTTTCTGCAAAGCCGCTTAGCGGGCGTGATATCACCCACAAGCGGGTGTCTTCCCAAAACGGCAGAAAACTGGTCACGATATCCCGCATCGTTCCCTTTGGGATCACTGCATAAGCGTCAGTAAATACGGCGCGGTCAGTCAGCAATTGCTCCTGACCAGGATGCCCACCGTGTGGCGAAAAATACTTGGCGGTCATGCATGCTCCTGAAAAATGTCCTATGTCTGAAATATGCGCTGAGAGATCGGTGCGGACCACCCGCAAAAAGGTGACAGCTCTATTCGCGAAGTTTTGAAAAATCAAAATTTGGCCGCCAGTAAACGCACGCAGCGCTGACATCGCGCACGCGCTGCACGACCGGTCGGATCAACGATGATTTGGGCCGGTTGACGCCGATCTTGTTATCAACCCGTCTCACGCCAGTTTGGTCCAGTCGGAAATCGGCTGAATGTTACGCGGGCTGGACGTTCGGTTCATCCGTTTCATTCTTGGAACATGCGATTTTGTCGGCTCCGGAAGTGATCAGGGTTGCACAGGTCTGACCCGGGACAAATCCGGGGAAATCAGTATCATCTGCGAGAGCGTTGGCTTTTGTCCTGTACTCTTGTCGGAAATCATCGCTAACGGAACGCTTGTTGCTGCTGCGAGTGCTTCTTGAAACGGGATCTCCGCTTGGTCCGTCAGAACCTGTACCGCTGTTGTCAGGCACAAATCGGCCCCGGCCAGAGTGCCATCCTCTAACGTCAGCCTGCCGTTTTCCCGCCGGATGGGGCGTCCTTCCAACTGAAACTCCGCCAGTGACGTGCCAGCGACCGCCATCGCATCGCTGACAAGAAAAATCCGGCCAGGTCCGCGCTTGGCGGCCCAGGCAATCCGCATTGTGTCGGGATGAACGTGGATACCATCCGCGATCAAGCCCGCCGATAGCGATCCGCAGGATAGCGCCGCGCCAACCAGTCCGGGTTCTCGGCTGCCAAGCTGGCTCATCGCATTGAACAGATGCGTTGCGCACTGCGCCCCGGCCCTTGAGAACGCCAGGCAGGTCTCAAAAGGCGCGTCCGTGTGGCCCAAAGAGACGATCACCCCCGCGCGCTTCAATGCTTCAACTTGTTGCAGTGTTGTACTTTCGGGCGCCAGCGTCACCATCAACGCAGGCAGGTGTTTTGCAGCATCGATCAAAGTTTCCAGGTCGGTTTGCCGCATCGGGCGGATCATCGCAGCATCATGTGCGCCCTTGCGCCGCTCAGACAGGTGAGGACCTTCCAGATGCAGGCCCGCAATACCGGAAACACCCGTCTGAACGGCCTTGATGGCGGAATCAATAGCGGCTCGGGTTTTCTCGGCCGTGTCAGTGATCAGGGTGGGCAGGATGCTCATCGCACCCAGCGCGCGATGAGCACGTGCGATTTGGGTCAGTGACTGAACCGATGGATCGTCGTTGAACATCACGCCACCACCGCCGTTCACCTGCAGATCAGCATAACCAGGGCTGAGGATGTCGCCATGCAGATCCTCGATCTGGTCGTCATGCGCTATCTGATCCAAGGGGACCAACGCATCCAACAGCCCGTTTCTGAACCGTGCGGCGTATCCTTCACGCAATTCAGTGCCATCGAAGATCGGGCCGCCCGCAAAGGTGATGGTAGAACTGGTCATACCGTTTCCGTTACTTTTTTCAGGTGGCGTGGTGTGTCCGGGTCAATCCCTCGTTGTGTGGCAACCTTCTCCACCATTCCATAAAACGACGCAATTGTTGGTATGGGGTCCGTCATCCAATGGGACGTTCGGACATGCGGCAGTTCTGTTGCGTGCTTCACGCGGCCGGTTGTGGCGAAAACCACAGCGCCTTTGGACGCCAGTGCGTCTGCAACTTCAGCCAGATTGTCCTCTGCTGCATCCCCGGACGACAAGGCAAGCACAGGAAAGCCCTGATCCACGATGGAAACAGGGCCGTGCAGAACCTCGGCTGCCGAATAGCTTTCCGCGTGAATCTGGCAGGTTTCCTTGAATTTCAACGCGGCTTCGTTGGAAATTGCCAAAGACATGCCGCGCCCCAGTGTAAACAAAGAGCGACCATCCACCGCGTCCGCCACGGCGCTCCAGTCGCAGGCGATTGCAGTCGACAAACTGTCCGGCAGCCCATGGATGGCGCGTAACAAATGATCATCGCGCTTCACCTGCGCAATCAACCACAACCCGGCGACCAGAGACGTCACGAATGTCTTCGTCGCCGCCACGCTCAGTTCGGGGCCCGCGTGAATTGGCAGCGTTGCCGTGGCTGCCTCGGCCAGTGCAGAGGCAGTGTTGTTCGTGATCGCGACCGAGTAAGCTCCGCCGGATGTGAGCGACTGCGTGAGTTGCACGATATCCGGGCTCTGGCCGGATTGTGAAACAGAGATGCAGATCGCATCCTCGCAGTGCATGTCGACACCGTAGATAGACTTGACCGACGGTCCGACCGAAGCCATCGGCAAGCCAAGTAGCAGTTCCGAGGCGTATTTCAGAAAGCTGCAGGCATGATCCGAGGATCCGCGCGCCACCGAGATCAGAAACCGCGGGTTGCGGGTCTGGATCTCGTTGGCGGTTTGCGCGATCAAATCTGCGCCCTCGGTCAGAAGGCGGTCTACGGCGTCGGGAATCTCATTGATCTCCTGCCGCATTTGAGTGGTTGTGTCAGACATTTTCCCAGGCTTTCAATTTGACAGGCGCAGCTCAGCCACGAAGTCATAGGCATCACCGCGGTAGATCGAGCGGGTCAATTCAGCGACCCGCCCGCTTTGCAGATATGAGGTGCGTTGAATCCGAAGCCCGGCCGTACCTTCCGCAACGTCCAGAAGCTCTGCCTCGGGCGCTTCAAGGTTGATCGCCGAGATTTTCTGGATAGCGCGCACCGGTCGCAGACCAGATTGTTCAAGAACAGAGTAAAGCGACCCCGTCACTTCAGTGGGGTTTGGCAGGATATCCAGCGGAAGGGCCGCTTTTTCCAACGCCATCGGGCGTCCTCCTGCCTCTCGCAGGCGGTAGATACGTGCAACCTGTTCGTTTGCCGACAAGCCCAATGCCATCATTTCTTCCGGGGATGGCAGGAAAATCCCACGCTCCAGCCATGTCGAGGTCGTCTTGAGCCCGCGCCGCTCCATGTCTTCGGTGAAAGATGTCAGGTGGGACAGCGACTGTTCAACTTTCGCCACGGGTTCCCGAACAAAAGAACCAGACCCCTGCCGTTGTTCGATTGCACCCTTGCGCACCAATTCATGAATGGCCTTGCGCACAGTCACACGCGACAGGTCGGTGATCTCGGCGATTTCTCTTTCGGGGGGCAGCGAACTGTTGGGAGGCAGGATACCGTCCTTAATCCCTTGTTCGAGGCGCTGACGGAGCTGTACATAGCGCGGGCCCGAGCTTTGCCCCAACCATCCTTCGGGCCGCAGGAAATCAGCTATGCTCATGTTCGATTTCCTCCAGATACGCCTGTGCCAATGCAAGTGCGCCGGACAGTGGATCGCCCGCAGGCTGGACCAGAACAGATTGCATGTCTGAAGGCAGGTGCGGCGCGTAAAGGGGGCCGATGCCCCCGGTCAGACAAATTGGCAGGCCAACGTTCCAGCCCATTTTCTTCATCACCTCGATCAGATAGTCCGCACCGTCCCGCAGGATTGATCTGGCCAAATCGTCCCCGCGATTGGAAAGCTCGGTCACAAGCGGGGCGAGGGCGCCAAAGTCAGATGGCGTCATGTCAGCGGCGGCCCGTACAATTCCCGCGGCATCGCCGAATCGAGACAGCAGATCCTGCGCCAATTCTGAAGGGCCGGTCATACCGTCTGTGTGCTCCAGCGTCTTGGCCAGCGCCCGTTTGCCAACCCATTGCGCGGAAGCCTGATCGCCCAGAACAGGACCCCATCCGCCGGCAAGCTTCATCACGCCACCCCTTTGCATTGCGACAAAAGAACCGGTGCCGCAATGTGCGACAAACCCGTCTCTGGCCCCCAATGCTCCGCGCAAAGCTGCTGCACGATCGTCTTCGATCCGAACGTGCTGAATTGGCAATGCCGCTGCGAGTTTTCTGGCGATCGCATCACCTGTTATCCCGGCCAAGCCCAGATAGGTGGGCGCTCGTGCAAGCTCCTCCGCCGAACGGCCCGTCTGAACTGCCAGAGCTTCCAGGCCACGCCGCAACTCGATGCAAGTAGCGTCGAAATCAGTAGACACGTTTGCCGCGCCAACTTCGACCCTGTGTGTTTTGCCATCAACAAAAGCGGCGACGCGGCAGCGCGTTCCACCCCCGTCGGCGGCCAGGAACATGAGTTTTGATGACTTTACCATATAAAGACCTTTATAATACCTTTTGTGTGTTTTGAAGTCCTAATTGCGACCAAAGCGGAGATTATCGCGCTAAAACGCCCAAAAATATGAAAAAAAATAAATCGTAGACTAATGGTATTTAAAAGGTATGATATCGAGAGTTCTTGGGGGAGAATCACTTGATTATGCCGGCGACAGAACAATTGCATCAGGATGCGCATGGGCTTGATACCCGACCGCTGGCAGAAGTGGCCAGCCTGCTGGCGCGGTCGCAGGTGTCAGCGGCGACGGCAGTGCTTGATGCACTTGGTCCGATTTGCAGCGGGGCGACGGCCATGGCCCAGACGATCCGGTCGGGCGGCAAGCTTCGATATCTTGCGGCGGGGTCTTCCGGCCTTATGGCGGCCTCGGACGCGCTGGAGCTTGGCGGAACGTTCTCAATTCCCTCGGAACAGATCCGCATTCATATGGCCGGTGGAATGCCGACCAAAGCAGACATGCCGGGGGATGTAGAGGACGCTGTTGATGGGCTCGCACGTGAAATGTCGGATATGCATGCCAATGATATGCTCATCGCGGTCTCGGCCAGCGGCACCACACCCTACACTGTTGCAGCCGCGAAACTGGCGCGCGACAAGGGAGCGCCCGTGATCGGGATTGCAAACAATGCGGGTTCGCAATTGTTGCAACTGGCGGACCATGCCGTTCTGCTTGCGACCCCTCCGGAATTGATCTCGGGCTCAACCCGGATGGGGGCCGGTACTGCGCAGAAAATAGCCCTCAATACGTTGTCGACGCTGATGGCCATCGAGCTTGGGCATATTCAGGACGGCATGATGATCAATCTTCGGGCGGACAATGAAAAATTGCGCGCACGCGCCAACGGAATCGTGTGCCAACTGACCGGCGTATCACCTGAACGTGCTGATGATGCCCTGAGGGCCGCGGATGGGAACCTGAAATGCGCGGCACTTGTCGCCGCGGGTGCCGTATCGGCCGAGGATGCTCAAAAGCGACTGGCTGAAACGAATGGCCGTTTGCGTCATGCGATGAACCGGCTGAATGAAAATAACGAACATAGCAACCTGGGAGAAACCAAATGAAACGCAAAGTTCTGAGCCTGGCTCTGATGAGCACGGCGCTGGTCACAAGCGCCTATGCGCAAGACGCTACGCTGACAATCGAAAGCTGGCGCAACGATGACCTCGCTCTCTGGCAGGAAAAGATCATCCCCGCATTCGAGGCGGCCAATCCAGATATCAAAGTTGTTTTTTCGCCTTCAGCCCCGGCAGAGTACAACGCCGTTCTGAACTCCAAGCTGGAAGCCGGATCCGCCGGTGATCTGATCACCTGCCGCCCGTTCGATGCTTCTCTGGCGCTTTACGAAGCAGGCCATCTGACCGACCTGTCCGATCTGGATGCGATGAACAACTTCTCGGACGTTGCCAAATCCGCGTGGCAGACAGACGATGCGTCGGCCAGCTTTTGTGTTCCGATGGCATCGGTGATCCACGGTTTCATTTACAACAAGGACGCGTTCAACGAATTGGGTCTGGACGTTCCGACCACCGAGGCAGAATTCTTTGAAGTGTTGGACAAGATCAAGGAAGACGGCACCTATATACCGATGGCAATGGGCACGAATGACCAGTGGGAAGCCGCAACGATGGGCTATAACAATATAGGCCCGAACTACTGGAAAGGTGAAGAAGGCCGACTGGCATTGATCAGGGGCGAGCAGAAACTGACCGACCCTCAGTGGGTCGCGCCCTTTACCACTTTGGCGAAATGGGCCGATTATCTGGGTGACGGATATGAGGCGCAGACCTATCCCGACAGCCAGAACCTGTTCACATTGGGCCGCGCCGCAATTTACCCGACAGGCAGCTGGGAGATTGCAGGTTTCAACACACAGGCTGATTTTGAGATGGGCGCTTTCAAGCCGCCGGTCCAAAATGCCGGTGACACCTGCTATATCTCGGACCATACCGATATTGGCATCGGCCTGAATGCTGCCAGCGAAAACCAGGAGGCTGCCCGTACGTTCCTGGCCTGGGTCGCAAGCCCAGAATTCGCCAGCATCTTCGGCAATGCGGTTCCCGGTTTCTTCCCTCTTTCCAACACCCCGGTTGAATTGGAAGATCCTCTTGCCAAGGAAATCGTCGGGTGGCGGGATGAGTGCGAGAGCACCATCCGTTCGACTTATCAGATCCTGTCACGCGGCACACCCAACCTTGAAAACGAGACCTGGGGTGCATCCGTTGCAGCCATCAAGGGCACCGAAAGCTCTGAGGCTTTGGGCAAAAAACTGCAAGATGGTTTGGCCAGCTGGTACGCACCGCATCAGTAACATCTGAACCACTCTCTCCGGGTGCGGCCCATCGCGCCGCGCCCGACACTTTTCCCCGGAGAATCCCATGCAGACGCGCCGCATACGCTGGCACATCGTCGTTTTCCTTGCACCTGCGGTGCTGGTCTACACGGCGGTGATGATCCTGCCCTTGTTCAATACACTGCGCTTCGCGCTGTTCACCGAAGTCGATCAGGCACGTGTGTATGTGGGGTTGGAGAATTTCCGAACCTTGTTCTTTGATCCGCTGTGGTCCGAGCAATTCTGGAATGCGTTGGGCAACAACTTCTGGTTCTTCCTGATCCACATGCTGGTGCAGAACCCCATCGGAATCGCTCTGGCCGCGATCCTGTCACACCCGAGGCTGCGCTTTGCCGCACTGTACCGGTCGGCCATTTTCATTCCGACGATCCTGAGCTTCGTGATCGTGGGTTTTGCCTGGAAACTGATCCTGTCTCCGCTTTGGGGGATTGCGCCCTCGATGCTGGACGCTGTTGGCCTGAAATCCCTGTTTGCTCCGTGGTTAGGCAAGGAAGAATACGCGCTGACAACTCTGGCGCTCGTCTCGGTCTGGCAATTTGTCGGCATCCCGATGATGCTGATATATGCGGCCCTGTTGTCGATCCCTGAAGAAATTCTTGAAGCCGGCGAGATTGACGGGATCACCGGAGCTTCGGCTTTCTGGAAAATAAAACTGCCGCTGATCCTGCCCTCGATCGGGATCATCTCGATCCTCACATTCGTGGGCAATTTCAACGCATTCGATCTGATCTATGTTTCTCAGGGCGCGCTGGCGGGGCCAGATTTTTCGACCGACATCCTGGGCACTTTCATGTACCGCACGTTCTTTGGCTTCCAGCTGCAATTGGGTGATCCGTATATGGGCTCCGCCATTGCCGGTGCCATGTTCGCCATCATCCTTGTCGGTGTTTGCATTTACCTTTTCGGCATCCAGACCCGGATGCGCCGGTATCAGTTGTGAGGGCTCTGCAATGAACAAAGCACGCTCGAATCCGCTGAATACCGCCGCAATGCATGGAGCGTTGATCCTTTACACTCTGATCGCCCTGTTCCCGGTTTTCGTGATCATCATCAACAGCTTCAAAACGCGCCGTGCCATCTTTCGCGAACCGCTCGCATTGCCTGATGCCGAAAGCTTTTCCCTGATCGGCTACCAGACGGTGATGAAGCAGGGGGATTTCTTCCTCTACTTTCAGAACTCGCTGATCGTCACCGTGGCTTCACTGACCTTTATCTTGCTGTTCGGTGCCATGGCGGCCTTTGCCCTCAGCGAATACCGGTTCAAGGGCAACATGTTGATGGGACTCTATCTGGCACTTGGGATCATGATCCCAATCCGCATCGGCACAGTGGCGATTCTGGAGATGATGGTCGCAACGGGGCTTGTGAACACGCTCTGGGCCCTGATCTTCGTCTACACGGCACAGGGCTTGCCGTTGGCCGTGTTCATCCTGTCCGAGTTCATGCGCCAGGTCAGTGATGACCTGAAGAACGCAGGGCGCATCGATGGGCTTTCGGAATACACGATCTTTTTTCGGTTGGTGCTGCCTCTGGTTCGGCCTGCCATGGCAACCGTCGCTGTTTTCAACATGATCCCTATCTGGAACGATCTCTGGTTCCCGCTGATTCTGGCACCCGCTGAAGAGACCAAAACCCTGACGCTGGGCAGCCAGGTCTTCATCGGCCAGTTTGTCACCGACTGGAACGCAGTTCTTTCCGCACTCAGCATGGCGATCCTGCCGGTTCTGGTGCTCTACGTTATCTTCTCGCGCCAGCTGATCCGTGGCATCACTTCAGGAGCTGTCAAATGACCCGGGTTCTGATCGCTGGTCTTGGCAACATGGGCCTGAGCCATGCCTTGGCCCATCATCGTCACCCCGACGCGCAGCTCGTGGGACTGGTCAACCGCTCAGGTCGAGTGGATCATACCGATTTGTCAGGCTATCCGGCCTATCCGGATTTTCAGGCGGCACTGGCCGAAACAAACCCCGATCTGGTCGTCGTCGCAACCTATTCCGACAGCCACGCCGACTTCGCCTGCGCCGCAATGGAATCAGGCGCGCATGTCTTTGTTGAAAAACCACTGGCCACGACGGTTGCGGACGCCAGACGCGTGGTCGCAAAAGCAGTGGAAACAGACCGGAAACTGGTGATCGGATACATTCTGCGGCACCACCCCTCTTGGATGCGCCTGGTCGCGGAGGCGCGCGAACTCGGGGGACCATATGTCTTCCGTCTGAACCTGAACCAGCAAAGCAGCGGGGCCGAATGGGAAACGCACAAGGCCTTGATGCAGACGACGTCCCCTATCGTCGATTGCGGTGTGCATTACGTCGATGTGATGTGCCAGATCACCGACTCCGATCCCGTCCGCGTGCATGGCATGGGTTTGCGTCTGAGTGACGAGATTTCCGAAGATATGTATAACTATGGCCAGTTTCAGGTGATCTTCGAAGACGGCTCGCTCGGCTGGTACGAAGCCGGCTGGGGCCCGATGATGTCCGAAACCGCGTTCTTCGTGAAAGATATCATCTCACCCAACGGCTCGGTCTCGATCACTGATGGCAACAAAGGCGCATCGGCCGATATCGACGGTCACACTAAGGTCGGTGGTCTTCTGGTTCACCGCCCCGAAGGTGACCAGACGATCGACCTGCCCGATGAACCCGGCCATCAGGACCTCTGCGACGCCGAGCAAGCCTATATGCTGCGCACCATCGCCGAAGATATCGATCTGACCCGCCACATGAACGACGCGGTGCAATCGCTGGCCATCTGCCTGGCCGCTGATGAAAGCATCCGTACAGGCCAACCCATTTCGCTGAAAGAGGCACGCATATGACCGCCCTGACGCTGCAAAACGTGAACAAGTCCTTCGGCACCGTCGAGGTCCTCAGGGATATCAACATCGAAGTTGACGAGGGCGAATTCGTCGTCTTTGTCGGCCCATCGGGTTGCGGTAAATCCACCCTTCTGCGTGTCATCGCGGGGTTGGAGGATGTGACGTCGGGCGACGTGTGCATCGGCGGTGAGGTCATGAACCTCACCCCGCCCTCAAAGCGCGGTATCGCAATGGTGTTCCAGAGCTATGCTCTCTACCCCCACCTGAACGTGCGCAAGAACATGTCATTGGCGCTGAAACAGGAGGGCCAGAGCAGGCAGGTCATCGAAGAGCGTGTTGCCAAGGCAAGCAAGATGCTGAACCTCGAACTTTACCTCGACAGGTATCCTTCCGAACTGTCCGGTGGTCAGCGCCAGCGCGTCGCCATCGGTCGCGCCATCGTGCGGGAACCGAAGCTGTTCCTGTTCGACGAGCCTCTGTCCAATCTCGACGCGGCTCTGCGTATGAATACACGGTTGGAAATTGCGAACCTGCACCGGCAGCTTGACGCTTCGATGATCTACGTGACCCATGACCAGACCGAGGCAATGACTCTTGCCGACAAGATCGTCGTTCTGCGCGACGGGCGTGTGGAACAGGTCGGCAGCCCGATGGAGCTTTACAACAACCCCGCCAACCAGTTCGTGGCCGGTTTCCTTGGGGCGCCGTCGATGAATTTCTTTCCCGCCAGCATGATTGGCGAAAGCGCAAACATTACAACGGGAATCCGCCCGGAAGACCTGTTTTTGTCTGATGATGGCCCGGTTGTCGCAAACGTCACCCATGTCGAGCATTTGGGCGGTGACACCAACGTGATTGCCATGATGCAGGATCACCAGATCACCGCACGCCTGTTCGGGCAGCATCAAGTTGAGGCCGGTCAGAGCATCCGGTTTGGGTATTCACCGAGCAGGGTCTACCGCTTCGACCCTCAGGGTTCCCGTCTCGAATAACAACCGATGATGAAGGGTTTGTGTGTTGGGTTTTTTTATGAGTTGCCGAAGTCAGGCGGTATTCATCGCACGGGCCTTGTGGTGAGATCTGAAAGTTCAATCAGCGGTCTTTTTCCTGCCACGCCACCTTGTTCAAGTTCAGCATTGCACAATGTCGGCGTTTTTGGGTCCGAATATGGCGATCTTCCATGAGTGGGTTTGTTGCTCATCGTGACCTGTCACGAGGTGGGCAACTAAGTTGAACGCGAGTATCGCGAGCCTGCGGCTCCGGCTTATGACCAGAATTGCTATCTGGCCAGCAAGGCCCCATGCATACCACGCCCGGAACGAATGTGTTTGTTTGCATGGGACGGAACGCAAAGCTTCGGATTAAACAGGGGCGGAACGCCGCCTATCCAGATCCCTTCATTCGATTGTATCGGGTGAACATGGCTTGCCCTGATGGTGAATCTGTTCTGAAATCAGCTGCACGACCGGGCAGGGCGCGATAGAACTGGCGTAATCCGGGTTCGATATCTTCTGCGAGTTTTTCGCAGCGCGGAAACAAACGCGCGATGTCACCCTGAGGCTTTCGGGTTCTCAGCGCTGAGATCAAATCACTGTGCTGAGCAAGGAGATTTTGGAATGCAGTGGTCTTCCGCAAAGCGGAATCACCTACAAGAACAAAAACAGGTTCAGGGTTGGCTTTTCCTTTAAGATCAACGTGGCCTGCCTCCAGAAACGCCAGGTCATCTTGTCCAGCTTGAAAAACCCCGTTTGAGACGACGATGTCATAATCAACTGTTCGACAGGATTGTTCGATACGTGCCGAAACATTCACGACATCTCCGATAACTGTATAGTTGAACCGTTTCTGCGATCCTATGTTGCCGACGCAGGCCTGCCCTGTGGCAATTCCTGTTGCCAGCGCTATCGGCTTTCGGTTCCGCATGATGTCGGATGCATTGAATTGTGCCAAAGCACCCCGCATCCTGAGCGCGGCAAGCGCTGCGCGGCATGGATGGTCGGCAACGGGCAAAGGTGCGTTCCAGAAGGCCATGATGGCGTCACCGATGAACTTGTCGATCGTACCACGCTCATGCAGGATCTGATCCCCAAGCTTGGAAAACAGCGCATTCAACAACGAAACAAGTTCTGTGGCCGTTGCGGATTCGGACAGAGCCGTGAAACCGCGGATATCCGAAAACAATACGGTGATTTCCTGACTTTCACCGCCCAATTGCAGCTGGTGACCCGTATTCTCCATTTCATCAAGGATTTCCGGGGCCACGTAATGCGAAAAGACTTTTCGAATTTCGCGCTTTTCGCGCTCGGTCGATACGAAAAGATACCCCGCCAGCAGACCAAAATTTGCGATTCCTCCAATCAGGGGAAAGGTGGCATCGAAAAGGACCGACTGGTTTTGAAAAACCAGCCAGCTGATGGCAAGAACAGCAGCGGCTGCCATGCCACCGGCGATAAAGGATGCAATGGCGCCAAAGCTGGACATGACGGCAATCACGACAAGCCCGAGAAACGCAAAGGCCAGCAATTCCTGCGCTGCGGTCACGTCGGACCGGCTGAGCATTTCATCGGTCAGGATTTGTTCGATCATCTGAGCATGAATTGAAACACCTGGGACGCTTTCGCCCAGTGCCGTCTGATGAATATCGAATAATCCGGCAGCGGACGTTCCGATCAGGATTATTCTGCCTTCGATTTCAGATCGCAGCTCGGGGTTTTCCGAGCCTTCCAGAACATCCTTGGCTGAAATGTAGAGGTCGGGGGTGTCCCGCCGGTATTTCAGCCAAAGCTCGCCATTCTCGGTTGTAGGCAATCGATATCCGGCGATTTCGGCGGCCAGCATGATGCCTGCTTCGTCAGGCGCGCCTTCCACGAAAATACTGGTCTCACCCAAGGCAACCCTGAGGGCTTCGATTCCAAGGCTTGGCAGCGGACCGTCCGGACCGTTCCAAAGAACCGGTGCACGTCTCACGATGCCGGTTCCACCGATGGGTGAGACATTGACCCCACCAACACCCGCAGCTGCCCGACCCAACGGTGGCGCGATTGGCGTCCAATGAGGGACCGAGATCAGCCCCTCGGTAGGGTTTTCCCCGAATTCAATGATTCCGGCCTTAGCCGCAATGGGTTCCCCTTCAGCTGACAATCGCGCAGCCACGCCCAGAACTACGGGCCAGTAGGCCATTTCCATCCCCAGCACGACGTCATTGTCCAGCTTTTCGGCATGGCGTTCCACTGTCAAAATACCCGCCAGCGATGGGTCGTTCAGAAGGTGAGATGGCGAATACCGGTCAGGTTCGGCAAACAGCATGTCGAAAGCAATCGTAGCGGCGCCATAGTCACCCAGATTTTGAACCATCTGCGCAACCAATGTTCGGGGCCAGGGCCATTGCCCCCAGCTGGCAAGCGAGGCCTCATCGATATCCACAACGCGCACGGGGAGTTCGGGATTAAACTCTCGCGGAGACAGTCGTTGCAAAACGTCGAAATATATCAGACGCGTCATTCGAACGGGGTACGGGTCCCACGCTCGGATGATGCAACCCAAGAGGATCAGGCACAGCCCCACGAGGCGGAAGGCCCATCGGCCATTCTTGGATTTCCGCACCTTGTCGCTCACACCATCCTCCAGATAAATGGAACCGGGCCTGCGTACGCAACAGCAGTTCTTGAGCAATTAGAGGTCAGTCTCTTCCCGCTCGGGCTCTTCCTGTTCGGGTTCTTCCTGCTCAGGTTCTTCCCGCTCTGGCTCGTCAGGTTCCGGTTCTTCTCTATCGGGCTCTTCCTGCTCAGGTTCTTCCTGTTCGGGCTCCTCGCGACCCGGCTCTTCTCTTTCCGGTTCATTGTTTGCGGAAGGCGAAGGTCCGGCGCCCGTATTCTGGGCTTCTCGCTGCTGAGGAGGGTCTCTACGGGCTTCCGACCGGTCAGGCTCGACACGCCGTATGGGGGCTCCATCACCTGAACACCCTTCGACTCGCACCTGCAAAGGGGGCAGCAGTCCTTCCTGAGACTCAATGAATGGAAATCCGCTTTTCAGTGCTTGTTCGTATTGGGCCTGATCGGCAGGCTGACCGACACCTCCGTTTCCGCTTGTTGCGTACATGCTGCATTGACGTCCCGAAGATCTGCACGAGCCCTGGCTGCCGCACATGCGGACCGTGCCCTGCAGGACAAGCATCGCGCTTTGTTTTTCCGACACGACCCACATGTCGAAGGTCGTGCCGCGCACGGCCATTGTCGCCGACGGAGTCCTGATCGAGTAGGCTCTCTTTCGGCTTTTCCCGGAAATAAACCGAAAACTGCCACCCAAGGCCTGAACAGCAAAGCTCTTGGCCTTGCGGTTACTTCGCAACATGGTCACATCCAGCACCATGCGCGCGTTGGGGCCAATGGCAATCTTGGTGTCATCCACAAAAACGATTTGAATTACGCCTGTCCGATCAGTGGTGAGTGCGTCGCCCGACACAACCTCCATTCCCGAATACACAGGTTGTACTTTTCCCGCTCGCGTGATGTGAGCGCCTTGTTTGACGCTTATTACTTTTCCAATGTTGGCGATGGTCTGCGACGGTATGATTACGACAACGCATAGAACCAGAATAATCTTTAACAACGACAAACTCGAGCCCCTTCCCCCAATGGGTCTTGATACGTGCAAATTGCACTGTGCCCGACATTTGCCCCTCAAAAAGCATAGTTTTATTATTAATAAGCATCAGGAATATAGGCAAATATGCATGACTTTTCGCATTCTAAGCAAGTTTTATGTGAAAACGGCGTTCAAACAGCGTTTTAGGCACACTTCCCTGAAGACCCGATTTGGCGCAGTTTCGTTTCTTTTTTGCGTGTTAAGCACCCGTATCAAAAAAGTGCGAGAGTTGCTGGCTTTTCAGATTTGACCCGACAATATCTTCCTGCTTGTGCTGAAGCGCGGGGCAGTCTTGGACGGAGTTGAAATTCTTATCGAGCAACGTATGTCTTACCGTGTGTGTATGTACATCAACACACGCTACGATCCTTTTTCTATGCCACCCTTCGCGGCTCTTTAATGTGACATGCCCCTCAGGTAGAAACGCAGATGGGCAAGCTGACGGTCGCTGCCTTATTGTTCCAGCGCTGCAACACGGAGTCTGTTCATGCTGTTTCGTCGCCTTACTGTCGCGGCCATGTTTTCTGGCTGTTTGTTGTCCACAGCATCTGCGCAATCTGGCGCCGAATCCTCTGCTCGACTATTTGTGGAACTGAACTCGGCTGAGGATGTCGCCGGCGCGTGCAGATTGACGTTTATGGTCAAGAATGAGACCGGGCAGCAGATTGATGGCGCTGTTTTTGAAACCGTCATTTTCGACACCGAAGGTGGTGTCTTGAACCTCTCGCTGTTCGATTTTCGCGACTTGCCGGCCAGCCGACCCAGGGTGCGCCAGTTCGACCTTCCCAACAGAACATGTGACGCAGTTGGGCAAGCCTTGATCAACGGCGCAAGCTCCTGCGTTGTGGATGGTTTCGAAAGCGACATATGCGACAGCACCCTGACGCTGAGCAGCAGGGTGGAAATGGAGTTGTTGGGATGAGCCCTCTAGCCGCACTTCGCGAGATTTTTGAACTGGGCGGGCCAGTTGTGGCGATATTGATCGCAATGTCGGTTTTGACGCTGGCGGTCACTCTCTACAAGCTCTGGCAATTTGCAGCCTGCGGTGTCGGGCGACACAAGGTGCTGTCTGAAGCTCTGGCTGCCTGGGATACAGGAGATCAAGGTGCTGCACGTGCAAGACTGGCGGACAGCAGCAGTTATCTTGCCCCCATTGTAGGCGCGGCGATGAACGCAACGGGGGTTCCCGGGGCCGATGACCGGCTGGATGCCGAAGCGGGTCTGGCGCTTGCCGGGTTGGAACGCGGTTTTCGATTGTTGGACACCGTAGCGCAGCTGGCGCCTTTGCTGGGTCTTTTTGGTACGGTGCTGGGTATGATCAGTGCCTTCCAAAGCTTGCAAACCGCGGGGTCATCGGTTGATCCATCGCTTTTGGCCGGGGGGATCTGGGTGGCCCTGATAACCACCGCTGTAGGTCTGGCTGTTGCGATGCCGACATCGATGGTTTTGTCCTGGCTTGAAAGTCGAACCGCACGCGAGCGTGTTTTTGCGGACAAGGCTTTGCGTACGGTTCTGGTCCCGGGTCATTCCATCCAAAGCACAGAGGCGGCCGCACAAGTCCCGGTCGCCCCAGAACATGCGTAACACTGCGCCTTTTGTGCGGCGACGCATGTCGATGACGCCTCTTATCGACGTGATCTTTCTGCTGTTGCTGTTTTTCATGCTGTCCTCAACGTTTTCGCGATTCAGCGAGATCGAGTTGAGCAGCGCAGCCACAGGCAGGAAAACCGACGTTGAGCCGCCCGAGCGCCTATTCGTGCAATTTGGTCCGGCACGTGTGGTCCTGAACGGTCAACCCTTGTCGCTTGAGGAATTGGTGGATCAGGTCCAAGCCGGTCAGGTTCTGGTAAGCCTTGATCCTGAGACAACCGCGCAACGTCTTGTGGACCTGCTTGCTCCATTGCGTGGGCGCGAAGGTTTGACGGTCAGAGTGTTGGAGTGAGGCAATGATCCGCTACATCCGACCCGGTCGAAATCGAGATTCCACCATTCCGCTGATTAACGTCGTCTTTCTGATCCTGATCTTTTTTCTTATTACAGGTACGATCGCACCGCCGTTGGATCCTGATCTGAATTTGGTGAACACTGCGGATCTTGAAGGCCGTGAGCCGCCAGATGCGCTTGTTCTTCATCGGGACGGAACGCTGAGTTTTCGCGGCAATCCGATCGAGGCAGAAGCTTTCATGGCTGCGCATGAATCGGGACCCGTGCGGATCGTTCCTGACAGGGATGCGTCGGCCCCTCGATTGATGGAGGTCACCAGCAGTCTGCGCCGGTTGGGTGCGCCATCCGTATTCCTGGTGACCGAACAGGCTCTCGAATGATCAGGCGGTCGGTTTTCGTCGCAATCTTTGCGATTTCGATTTCCGTGCTGGTGCATCTCATGGGCCTGATCTTTACAGTGCCAGAGTTGTCAAATCAGGCTTCGGGCGAAAACAGTACAGACACAATCGAACTCAGCAACGCGTTCGAAGAGTTTGCCGATACCAGGATTGAACCCGTTCGGCCCGAGCCGAATGAGCCGCCGACACCCCCGGTCGAGCCGCCAACCCGGCCGCAAGAGGCGGAGATTCCGACAAGCGATGCCCGCGTTGCATCGCCGAACCCGCAGGAGACTTACGCACCGGACACTGGCGATTCAACGATCATTCAGCCGAGGGCACCGGATGAAGTCATCGTAGAACCTGTAGAACAGAACCAAGAGGAGAAGGGCGAACCCGATGAGGCTGGCGGAGCCACCTCCGCAGAGCCTGAAACAGTGGCCGAAACACCTGAGGTGCCGGCTGGCGAGACGGTTGCTCCAGTTGAGCCGACTTCTGCTGAAGAACCGGTGACCGAGGAACAGCAACAGATTGCCGCGTTACCGGTTGAAGTGGTTCCGGTTGCTCCGGAAAACACGCCACCACTTGAACCTGTGATACCGGATGAAGCATCGGAACCCTTAGACGAAGACGCCGAACTGCCCATACCCGATACGGAAGCGAATGAATCCAAACAGGCCGTGGATTCGTCACTCCGGCCACGTCTTCCAGACCGCCGTCCGCAACCAGCATTGCGCGGGGCATTGAATCCGTCGAACAACTTTGAAGCTCTTCGCTTTCCGGAACAAACGATTGAATCACCTCTGGCGACGTATCAAAGAGAGGGTATCGACGCCTTCCGACAAAACCGCGGCGGCACCCGTTCAGGCGGGCGGGGGCCGGGAAACTCGGACAGCACGAACTATGCAGGTCAGGTTCTTGTTCATCTGAATCGAGCGCCAATCGTTTACGTTGCCGGTCGCGGCTATGCGCGTGTGTTTTTCCAGATTGACCCGGATGGTTCGTTGGCTTGGGTTGATGTCGTTGAAAGCTCTGGCTCGCCGGAAATAGAGCGCGCAGCCAAAGAACAGGTTCGAACTGCCGCACCTTTCCCGCGCCCGCCTGGGGGCGTCAGCCGGAAGCTTTCATTTTACTATCAGATAAGGTGATCCGACGGGTCTTGTCAGGTGAACACGACTCGCGATCACCTTAGCGGCTTGCGCCAAATTTCCTGATTGCGCGGGTTTGCAGCTCTCAGATTAAAAAAACCTGTTGTTCGATAGAATGTGATATAAGAAAATGGGAATATAACAATGGCGCGATGAAATTCGCCCACACCGCTAAGTATTCCTGAACTGGGAGGTCACTTTGTTTCGGAAATCTGCTTGCATAATCTCACTCGTATTGGTCCCTGCTGCTGCTGTCGCTGACGCCGTACCCAGCGAAGATGCTGCTGAGGGATTGTTTTCTGATCAGCCCTATTCCCCTTACGCCCAACGCACGTTTCCTGAACGCCCATTATGGGGGGACACTCACCTTCACACCGGGCTTTCGCTGGATGCGGGTGCTTTCGGGAACACCTTATTACCGGATGAGGCATGGCGTTTCGCCAAGGGTGAGCAGGTCATTTCTTCAACGGGTCAACCTGTAAGACTGTCACGACCGTTGGATTGGATGGTTCTCACGGATCACACAGATCTGATGGGGTTTGCGCCAGATTTGCAGGCCGGTAAGCCGGGCGTTCTTTCTGATCCGAAAGGACTGGAGTGGTACGAGGGGTACAAAGCCGGCGGGGAAGAAGCCGGTAAAGCAGCTTTCGACATCATTACCAATTTTTCGCAAATGACACTGCCAGAAGTCCTGTTAGAGTCGTACAGCCCTGGTGCCGATGCTTTTGCGTTTACCTGGGAAAGCATTGTCCTAGCGGCCGAGCGGCACAATGATCCCGGCAGCTTTACTGCTTTCATCGGCTTTGAATGGACCTCGGTGCCGAAAGGGTTCAACTTGCACCGGAATGTCATGCTGCGCGATGGGCCAATCAGGGCGCTTCAAATGGTGCCACCGGTCACGCAGCCTCCCTACGGTGATACGGATCCAAAGGCGCTATACGCTTGGCTTGAAGAGTATCAGGAAAAAACGGGGGGGCGTGCAGTGGCCTTTGCCCATAACGGAAACCTGTCGAACGGATGGATGTTCCCAACCGAAGACACGTATCACGGCGGCAAGGTTGACGAGGAATATGTCGCGGCCCGCGCGAAATGGGAGCCCCATTACGAGGTCACGCAGATCAAGGGTGACGGCGAAGCGCACCCTTTCCTGAGCCCGGATGACGAATTTGCGGACTATGAGAACTGGGACGTCGGCAATCTGGATATTACCGAGTTGAAGACCGATGACATGCTGGCTGGTGAATACGCTCGCGAGGCGCTGAAGCGCGGTTTGATGCTGGAAGAAAAGTTTGGCGTGAACCCATACAAGTTCGGTATGGGCGGCGCGACGGACAGCCATACCTCTTTGGCCACCGCCGAAGAAGACAATTTCTTTGGAAAATCCGTCAGCGTCGAGCCCTCAGCCTCGCGTATCAAGCATCCGTTCATAGCCAATGACCTTGGTGAAATTCCCGGTGACCTGCTCGTCGCCTCCGGATACACGGCTGTCTGGGCTACCGAGAATACGCGCGCGGCGATCTTTGATGCGTTCAAGCGCCGCGAAACCTACGCAACGACCGGCCCCCGGATCGGTCTGCGGTTCTTTGGCGGATGGGATTTCAGTGACGCAGATGTTGAAACCCGTTTCCTTGCCAATGTTGGCTATACCAAAGGGGTGCCTATGGGCTCGGATCTGCGCCCGCGCGAGGGTGAGGGTGCGCCAAGCTTCCTGATCGCCGCCCTGCGCGACCCGGTTGGTGCCAATCTGGACCGTGTTCAAGTGATAAAAGGATGGCTCGATTCCGAAGGTGTCATGCAGGAGAAGGTCTATGACGTCGCGTGGTCGGATAACCGTGAAGTTAATCAAAACGGCAAGGTCCCTGCGGTCGGGAACACTGTGGACGTGGACACCGCCAGCTGGACCAACACAATCGGAACGGCCGAACTTGTCACCGTATGGTCAGACCCGGACTTCGATCCGAACGCGCGCGCATTTTATTATGTCCGCGCCATCGAAATTCCGACCCCGCGTTGGATCCTGTACGACAAGCTGAGGTATGGTATCGAATTGCCCGAGGATGCAGTGCTTACCCATCAGGAACGCGCATATTCGTCCCCGATCTGGTACACACCGGCAGAGTGATCTGCTGAACAAACGAATTGAAAGCCGAGGCGGTGATCTCCACCTCGGCGAGTTCACCACGTTTCCGGAACACCTGGACTGCTCATTTTCTTGCAAAACCCAACCGGTTGATGACAGCATCTGTACGTAGAACCTGAGCACGTTTTACGCAGGAGACTCCATGCGAATACTGAAAGAACCTCTGTTCCATTTTTTCTTGATTGGAGCGGCTATTTTTATTTGGTTCGATATTGTTGCACCGGACAACGAGACCGTCGAAGATCTTGAGGTGATAACAATCGACGAAAATGACGTCGCATTATTGTCTGCTCGGTTCGAAGCGCAGTGGAAACGCCCGCCAAGTAAAGCGGAGTTAGAAGCTTTGGTCGGTGCATCAATTCGGGAAGAGGTTCTGGTCAGGGAAGCAAGAAAGCTTGGTCTGGATCGCGGAGATACCTTGATAAGAACCCGGTTAAGTCAAAAAATGGACTTTCTGACCGAAGCCATTGCAACGTCGGTAGTTCCGGAGGACGAAGATCTGGAGGCATTTCTTCAGGAAAACGCGGAACGCTATGCAACGCCTGTCATGGTTGCCTTTAATCAGGTCTTTCTTGGAGAGAATCCCGGAGAGGCCGAAATCGAGAAAGCACTGGCCACCCTGCGCGCGCATCAAGACTTTTCCGATTTGGGCGGTCCGACATTGCTGCCGGCGTCAATGCCCTTGTCCGCGACGCGGGTTATCGAGTCGGTCTTTGGAGGAGGTTTTTCGAAAGGCATCACAGAGGTCGAAACAGGTCAGTGGACGGGGCCGATCCAATCAGGTTACGGCATTCACCTTGTTGAGGTCGTTGCTATCGAGGCCAGTCAAACACCTCCTTTGGCTGAAATCCACGACGCGGTGCTGCGGGATTGGCGTCGGGAAATGAGTGAAGCTCTGGCGCAAGCGCAATACGACTCTCTTACCGAAAACTACGAGATTGTGGCGCCCGATCTTTCAGGCCCTGCCAAATGAGAGCCGCGATTTGCTTGCTGTTTGCGCTGCTGTTCGTGTGGTCTGCAAATTTCGCCACTGCGCATGCGCTTGATCCGGGATATCTGGAAATTCGTCAAATCGCCTCCAATACCTGGAGCGTTCATTGGCGAAAGCCTGATGTGAATGGTCAACCGATGGCGATTGACGCCATATTGCCAGATGGCTGCACTCCGGCGCGTGGCCCTGATCCTGTTTCCGACAGCCGAGCGTGGATTTCATCCTGGATCGTCGAGTGCCACGCGGATATCGCGGGTCAACCCATTGCCATTGAAGGCCTTGAGACCCAGAGAAACGATGTGTTGGTGCGTTTACACCCTCTGGATGCTGAACCTGCGACGCTTCGTTTTACCCCGGATGTCAGTGTTCAAATCATACCTTCTGAACAGTCGACATGGTCAGTGTTTGCAGCATATTCTCAGTTGGGTTTCGAGCACATACTGGAGGGTTGGGATCACCTTCTGTTTGTCTTCGCGCTGTTTGTCCTGGTCCGCGATCCGTGGAAACTTGTGGGGGCAGTAACAGCGTTCACACTTGCGCATTCAATAACATTGGCGTTGGCAACGATTGGCGTTTTGAATGTTCCCGGACCACCGGTCGAGGCCGTTATCGCACTGTCCATCGTGTTTCTGGCGATGGAGATTGTCAAAGGCGGTAAAGGACGGTTCCGGCTGTCAAAGCAGAAACCCTGGATCGTCTGTTTCGGGTTCGGTCTTTTGCATGGCCTTGGTTTTGCAGGGGCTTTGGCTGACATCGGACTGCCCTCCAACGATATTCCCGCGGCATTGCTGGCCTTTAACCTCGGTGTCGAAGCTGGGCAGCTGAGTTTTATTGCTGCTTTGACTTTGCTTTTGGCGGCCTGGCGGCTGGTAGCACTTCCAGTAGGAAGAAATGCCACGGTTTTGACCGCGTATGGGATCGGGTCAGTGTCAATGTACTGGCTGATAGAACGCGTAAGCGGGTTTTGAACTGCGGCGAAGTCGCGAGAGTTGAGCAAGACATTGTAGATCATGACGGCGCACGTGCCTGAAGAGGAATACAGCCAGAGCCTGGCTTGCAGAACTTTTACGCCGTTTTGGGTTTGATGTCATGAAAAGCCATGGTCACAGACAACACAAAGACAATGGTGCTCAATCGACAGTAGCCGATGGTAATTCGCCGAAACATTTTCGGTAATCCTGTGAGAACTGTCCGATATGCCAAAAGCCATATCTGTTTGCAGCGTCAGAGATTGATATTTCGCTGCCCTGCTCTACAAGCAACCTACGAACCCAGTTGAGGCGGAGTCTCGTGTAATATGCCTTTGGGCCGATTCCGAATTTTTCGTTGAACGCGCGTTCCAATGTTCGCAAAGATACACTGATATCCCCGCAGATCTCGCTGATGGGGACGTTTTCGTCTGGGTTCGCCGTCATCCGATCGACTGCCGCAGAGAGTGCCAGAGTTTTTCGGTTAATCCGCGGTTCTCTGCGATCCGCCCCGCCCCCCGAAGCGATCCGGAGCAACTCCTCGATCAAATGGGTTTCGCCCTGTTCCGACGAAATTGGGTTCGCCAACAAAGCCTGAATGTCGTTCAGAAGCGCAGCTGAGCGATCAGGTGGCGTTGCAGGTAACAAAAATGCCCCAAATTCTGTATCAGAGGCTGTGATCCCCAACTTTTCAACGATTTTCATCGCATACTCAGTTTCAACTGTCATCGTATATCCGCCGAACCCGCTGTCGCTGATACAGTCGAACTCATCGCCGCTGCCGAAGGACAGAAACGGTGGTGTTTCAATGCAGATACCGTTCCAGTCCGTTAGTTTTGATTGGGTAGGGATGCCAAACGTGAGATGGCCTTTCGGAGACGCGCCGATCTGGTGCACACGTCGAGAGAAACCAAACTTTACAACGGAAACAAGTGGGCCGGACCTAACTTTGAAATCCGCCTGCATTTCGCCGTCTTCGATTTGACGGAAGTCCATATCCCATTTGGATATTGCGGCGATCTGGTTCGGATCCCGAAAAGTGGCTTCAAAAAACCGGGGTGCTTCTGGCAGCGCAAAGTCTTGTTTTGTCGATTTTTTGATGCGGTCCAATATTTCTCCCCTGTAGTTTGCATGAAAAGCTTAGTCGAAACATAGGAATATGTTCAAATGAAATTGCCCGATCCGCTTGCCTCGCCCAAACGTGGTCGCCCTCAGCTTCCGAAAGCGGAAGTGCGGTCCGAACGGATCGTGACCCTTCTTACACCCTCACAGCGTCACAGGCTCACACGTCTTGCGGAGTCTACTGGTCAGACACTTTCCAGTGTCGCCCACGATCTTATCGCACAGGGTCTGGAGCGAGAAGAAAACCCAAGAAAAAAGGATATCTAAAGAAATGGATCTAAAGTTTTTTTTGCTCGGCTCTCTGGCGATCAGCGCACCAGCCTACGCGCAGAATGCACCCATTGCGCATGATTCCGAATTCTATATCCTTCAGGCCCAGAACAAGGATGCCTGGGAGCAGGATGATACCGCCGTTGATCAGGCTCTCGCGGCGTTTCGTGAAGAGAACGGCGGCAAACCTCCGAACATCATAAGTATTCTGGTCGATGACATCGGTTTCGGGGATATGGGTATCCCAGAATTGAACGCGGTACGCGGTATCAGCACGCCGAACATCAACGATTTCTCTGACGAAGCGATGCGCATGGTGCGCATGTATACAGAGCCATCCTGCACCCCGACCCGTGTGGCCCAGACGACCGGTCGTCTGCCGGTTCGGATCGGAATGGGTGATACGACCGTCGACATCGCCGGTTTCGGTTTGCCCGGAGAGGAAGTGACGCTTGCCGAGGTTCTGAAGGCCGAAGGATATGCCACCTCGCATGTCGGCAAGTGGCACATGGGTGACATTGCCGAGAGCTGGGCAATGAACCAGGGGTTCGACTATGCGCAGCACGCCGTTCATCAGCAGGGTCAATTGACGATTTTCAATGACGATGCAATCCGCGAACAGGTTTCGGTTGGAATTGCAGATTTCGACGACGATTACACGATCGACGACTGGTTCCGTCCCGACGCATCGGCCATGGCCACGGTGATCGAAGGAAATGCCGGCGGACCTGTTCGTGAAATCCGAATGGAACCGGGTGCACGTTGGAACGCAGCCAAATATGACGAGATGAACCAAGCTTTTCAGGACAAAACCCTTGCTGAACTGGAACGCTTGGCTGGCGGCACTGAGCCATTCTTCCTGCAGTACTGGCCGATGATCCCACTGGACAACACGCGGGCTGGACGGGACGGACCGGAAAGCGTGAATGGCGGTCTGTACGCCGACAAACTGCAAGAGCTGGATACGTATTTGGGTGAAATCTTCACGCGCATGGACAAGCTTGGTGTGGCGGAAAACACGATTGTCGTGTTGATGGGCGACAACGGCCATTTCACCAAGTATTCGCCGGAATCCGGCTTTACGCCAATGGTCTATCGCGGAGGCAAAGGCGATACGACCGAGGGCGGGGTTCGCGTGGACGCTTTCATAAGGTGGCCGGCTCTGATTGAACCAGACAGCATGATCAACAACATTATTCATGTGTCTGATCTTTATACGACACTGGCTCGGTTCGGCGGCGCGGTTCAGCATATTCCCCGAGACCGGTTGATTGACGGTGTGGATCAATCTGCCTCGATCCTGTTTCAAGATGAAAGCAAAGGTCGGCGTGATCATGTGATTATCTATTCGGTGAGTACTCCGAAGGCGATCGTCAAGGACAAGCTGAAGCTCAACCTGCCCGGGCCGGGTCAAAATGCGATCATTGCAGATTTCTTTGATGTGATGCGCGACACGCACGAAAAGTACCCGGTTTCAACCGAAGTTGGTGCGTGGGGCGGGCAGGAGTTCATCCGTATACTGGGACGCCACATGGCGAGAAAAGAGCTGTATCCAGATACTGGCCCTGCCACAGGTATGCCGTATGAAGGAATTGGAAACCTGCGACCGGAAACTCAACAGGCAGTCGAGGCTTTCATGGTCAAACGATCTTCGGTGCAACAATGAAACAGGGCCGCGCGTATCAACAGAAATGCGCGGTCATGCGACTGACAAGTTAGGGGGCAACATTGGCGTACTATTCCCGCTGCATCCATAACCAAAACTGCAACTCACTGGTATCAGCAGCTCTGCGCACCGGAGTAAGCGTATGCTTTTTGTTTTAGGGCTCTATTTCGGAGTGATCTGGGTGGTGTTTTCCAAGCTCGGGCTGCTTCCATGGAACCGGTTCTGGAAATCTGTAGTCTACGGGGGCGCCGCAATCATTGCTCTGGTTGTAATCGGGGCCCTCAACCACACCACGCCGACCGGTCCTTTTTCAGCGCAGGGTGTTGCCACCAACATTGCCCCTAATGTGTCAGGTACCGTCATTGACGTTTCAGTTCGCCCCAATGAGCGGGTCGCGAAAGGGGATCCGCTGTTCCGGATCGACGATACGCCTTTTCGGATTGAGGTCGCCCGCCGGACGGCCAGTCTTGAATCTGCTCGTTCAGCGGCAGATCAGTTACAGTCCGACCTGGAAGCGGCGGAAGCCGACATTGAATCCCTCACCGCGCAATTGAACTTTGGCGTCCAGCGCCGTGACGACTTTGTCGATCTCGAAAAGCGAGGGGCAACGACAACCTTCCAGTTGCAGGAAGCTATGTCTGCCATCGATCAACAGTCCGCAAATCTGCGCGCGCCCGAGGACGGCTTTGTCACAGCCGTTTCTCTACGTCCCGGAAATCGTGTGTCCATTGCACAGGGGGCTATTTCTTTTATTGTCCCCGATGACCGCTATCTGATCGCAAGTCTACCGCAATCAAGCCGTATGAATGTTGCCGTCGGCAGCAAGATACGCCTTTCTCTGCGAACCTTGCCGGGCAGCGAGATTTCTGGGACAGTCGTATCGCTGCCCGTGGGAGCGGTAGAGGGAGCTGTCGACTTGCGTACGGGCCTCCCATCACTGCGTGATCTGGCCGGTGTGTCCAGTTATCCGGTGTTGATCGAAATTCCGGACCAGTTGAATATCGATGAGCGCCCGTTAGGAACCTCTGGCACCACGCTTGTGGTAACGGACAAGGCCGGCGCAATTGGTGTGTTGGCGGAAAACCTGTTCTGGATCACTAAGAAGTTGAATTACATCTGAAATACTGGAGGGACGAAATGAATATAGAATATGGGATTAAAGGGATCGGTTTAGCCTTGGTTATGGCGACTGGAACAACCGCTTCCGCGCAGCAAAGCGATTGGTCCTATGAAGCTACGGTTTATCTTTTCATGCCTGAAACAGAAACGTCTATCGAAACGCCGTCGGGGACATTGGACGGAACGTTGAGTTTTTCTGACGCTTTGAGCAACCTGGATTTCGCCTTCATGGGCGCGTTTGCGGCATCCAATGGGCGTTGGAGCTTGCTGGCAGACTACAACTATACAAATTTATCTTTTAGCAACACCGGATCCGGTCCGGCTGGATCCAGTCTCGACACATCATTTACCACCCAATTTCTCAGTGGATACGTGGCTTATCGGGTCTATGAAGATCCTACTGTGAAACTGGACATTGCTGGTGGTTTCAGATGGTTCAGCACCGAAACAAATTTCACGCTGACGCCCAGCTCGGCACCGGGGCGTACGACTACAGTTGACGGCGATTGGGTCGATCCGGTCATTGGCGCAAGGGCACGTTTCGTCTTCTCTGAAAAATGGACGGGAACCGGGTTCGTTGACTATGGCGGCTTCCGCAACGGCAGCGAAACTTGGCAGGTTCTGTTGACGGCAGATTATGCCATCAATGATAGATGGGTGATCCGCGGCGGATATCGCTATATCGCTTTCGACCATGAGATCGGCGGCAACGATTTCGAGTTCAGTCAGTCCGGGCCGGTGATCGGGGCGACCTACCGATTCTGATTGATTGTAAACGAATATTGTTTGCGGTCTCGACCTGGCACGAGACGTCAGACGGGCAGATCGCGCAAGTATGCTGGGTGCAACCTCCCTCTATGCGTTGTTTGCTGCATTCCTTAAGCGGGAGTTCCAGCAACCATCAAGCTTTTTCCGGAGTGGTGAAAGGCTGCAAACCCGGTGATGCGGGGATGGCGCGGAACGGGTCGCAACCGATCTTCGGTCGGAATGGCCGCCTGATCCGGTATCCAGGCGGCCCTGCCTGTCAGAACCAGCGACCAATGGCTGTGACGGCCGGCGTCAGGGCTGCCGAATCCGAGATCGCCGAGAAGACAATGAATGTCGATTGGGACGACGAAGGCGTATCAAACCCGGTAAACCGGGTCGCAACGCCTCCAGAGCCGTTCAGGTTCGGGGGCGTCGAAAAGTCAGCCGGAAAACCCCAGGTTATTGGGCCGCTTTTGAAAAGAGTACCCTCAGCAGTCGTGCAGGCCACGGGAGCAAGCGTGGCCGTACAGATCTGAGTACCGTCGGCAAACCGCACGTAATCTCCTTTGGCGTTGCTGCCGCGCTCAATGACCGCTCCGGTCGGAACACCAGCGTTTTCCGTCACTGTTCCAAGAAGGTTGCCGGGTCCGTATCCGTAATCGGCGCGCATCAGGCGGCCTGTGGTTGTATCACTGGCATCTGCCTGAACAGCTGTCCCTGACACGGTTCCGGCAACAGGATCAAAGGTCATCACTTCCGTCCAGTTACTGCCATCGGGAGACACTTTGATGGAAAATCCAGTGCCGCCAGACAGTCCCATTTCGGCGTGACCGGTCCAGTTCGATTGAAACAACAGCGATGCTGTATCACCTGCGCTGGCTTTGTTGATCTTTAACTGATGTCCGCCACCTTCGTGGCTCAGCAAGGTCGCAGGGCTGCGAACGGACAGGCGGTTCGTACTGTCAGAATTTGTAGCCACCCCGACTCCGTCAAGGTTCTGAGTGCTGACTGGCAGGGGGGCCCAAGTTGTTCCTGTCCAGTATTTCAGAACTCCGGTCGCTTCATCCCAGGCGCGCCAGCCGATGCCGGGGGTCACGAAATGCCAGGCGTTGTCCAACCAGGCGGCAAGTTCGCCGGCATGCCCTGCCCAGTCTCCGGTCGGGTTGGCTCCAAGAGCATGAACTTCGCCTTGCGCGGGGACAACAGGCGGGGTTCCGGAATCCGTTGACTGTACCGAGAGTTGCACGACCAGATCGAGCTGTCTCAGAGCTTCGTTGTGGGTAACATGTTTTTGCGCTTGTGCCGGTTGCAGCAAAGGCAGGTTCAATCGGGGGGATGTTTGTGACACGGGGGTCCTCCTGTGGCGTCGGTCCGAAACTTCGGTTGCGCGCTACCCTGCCGTGAATAGCGTCAATCCTGTCTGACCGGGCCGACCGCCCAGGAAATGTTATGCTAAGTTTTGGTCCTCAGCTTGTAAACCGCTACTGAATAGGCGCGCGTTAGGATCGCCCAGAATTAATCCCGGGCGTAAATGTCCTCGTATCGGATGATATCGTCTTCACCCAGGTAGGTGCCGGTCTGAACCTCGATCAAAACCATAGGAACTTTCCCAGGGTTTTCCATTCGGTGCGTGGCTCCCAGTGGAATATAGACTGACTGGTTTTCGGTTACCAAACGCTCCTGATCATCGATAGTGACCTTGGCTGTGCCTTCGACCACGATCCAATGCTCGGAACGATGATGGTGAGACTGCAGGCTGAGCGACGCGCCAGGATGAACATGGATGCGCTTGACCTGAAACCTGTCGCCGATCACTAGGCTTTCGAACCAGCCCCATGGTCGATGATCCACAGGCAATGATTCAGCCTGTTTCACCCCTTTGGCCTTTAGTGCCGTAACGGCCTGTTTCACGTCCTGGGCCTTGTCCATGCTCGCGACCAGAACCGCATCGGGCATCGCAATGGTGATTACGTTTTCAAGACCCATTGCTACGACTTCCAGCGCGGGCGACTCGGATCGTATCAACACGTTGCGGCAGTCGATTGCGGTTACTTCTCCGTTGGTTGCTACTCCGTCTTCATCGGGGTTCGATAGCTCTTGAACCGCGGTCCAGCTTCCGACATCAGACCAGCCGGCAGAATACGGCACCACGCTTAGGTTCGAGGCTTTTTCCATCACTGCGTAGTCTATTGAAATGTCGCCGACACCCGCCCAGGCTGCTGGGTCCAGTCGGAGAAAGCCCAAATCTGTTTTTGCCTCTGCAACGGCCTTTTGAACTGGTGGGATCAGTTCGTTCGCGTGCTGTTCAAAAGCTGCTATGATATCGCGAACTGCAAACAGGAAGATGCCTGAATTCCAAAGATAACTTCCATCCGACAGCATCGCCTCGGCCGTTTTCAGATCAGGTTTTTCTACAAAACGATCCAATGGGACAACTTCATGGGTCGATTCCGGAGGATGGCGAAGTTTGAGATAGCCGTAACCGGTTTCCGCGTGTGTCGGAGTGATGCCAAAGGTAACCAGATCGCGCCGTTCACTTATTGTCCGTACGCCTTCAGCAACGGCTTGATGAAAGGCTTCCATGTCCGGAACCACATGATCTGACGGCGCCACAAGCATGATGCCCTCCGGATCACGCGCTGCCAGAAACAAGGCTGCGGAAAGAACGGCGGGGGCCGTGTTGCGCCCTTCGGGTTCGATCAGAATGGGGCCAGGGTCAATTCCGACGGCCGTCAATTGTTCCGGGACAATAAAGCGAAATGCCTCGTTGGTCAGAATCAGGGGCTTTGCATATGGCGCTTGAGATGGTCCGAGCATCCGTTCCGCGCAGTTTTGCAGCAGGCTTGTTTCACCGACCAGCTGAACGAATTGCTTGGGATAGCTTTTGCGTGACAGGGGCCACAAACGTGTTCCCGATCCACCGCAAAGAATGACGGGGTAGACTGTATTGGTCATGCACGTGCCTTCGAGCTTCGGGTGACTGACGGTATTGCCATGTTTTTAGTCAAGTGAAACCACCCATGGCTACTGAGCAGCTTTCCCAGTGGCGACAATGTCGTTCAGATATTGGCTCAGATCATCGCGCAGGTCTTCGCGGGCAAGAGCAAAGGCAACGGTGGCTTGCAGAAAGCCTGATTTTGAACCGCAATCAAAACGCTGACCGTCGAATTTGTAACCGAAGGCAGGAACGCCGGCGGCAATGTCCTGGGCGATGGCATCGGTCAGCTGGATTTCACCGCCACTTCCCGTTTTTTTTGCGTTGAGGTTGGTCAAAACGGAAGGCCGAAGCACGTAACGGCCGATGACCGCCAGATTGGAAGGTGCTTCAGATGGTTCGGGCTTTTCAATCATGCCTCTGGTGGGGACGACGGATCCGATATTGTCGCCAACATCGAGTACGCCATAGGAACTAGTCTTTTCCTTCGGAACTGCCATCGCCGCGACCATGTTGCCACCAGTGTCTTCGTATGCCTCGATCATTTGTTGCAAACAAGGCTTGTCGGCGGCGATGACATCGTCAGGCAGCATCACGGCAAAAGGTTCATCGCCGATCAGCCGTCGGGCACACCAGACGGCGTGTCCCAGTCCCAGTGCTTTGTGCTGGCGGATATAAGCGATCGCCCCGCTTTCCATATTTGTCTTGTTCAGGATTTCCAGAAGCTTGTTCTTGCCTTTGGCTTTCAGCTCTTGCTCCAGAACTAGGTTGTGGTCGAAGTAATCTTCAAGCGCGGATTTTCCGCGTGATGTCACAAAAATGAATTCCTTGATCCCGGCGGCGCGGGCTTCGTCAATTGCGTACTGCACCAGCGGACGATCCACCAGCGTCATAATCTCTTTCGGTACGGATTTGGTCGCGGGCAAAAAACGCGTCCCCATGCCCGCTACTGGAAAAACCGCTTTGGTGACTTTGCGTGTCATGGTGCCTCTCAATATATAAGTTTTGCCAGAAGAGCAGGAAATGTCCGGAGTGTCCTCATAGGCTGCAATACCCTGTCAATCAATGATGCCTGATGGATCAGGCATGTAATCAGTCAAATCGTGCCACCTTGCCAAGGAGGAGTCAAAAGCCTGGTCGGATGCGATATGCATACAATACTTGCGCATCAGGTGCTTGGATAGTTGGTTGTTTACCTCCTGTAGAGGGAGGCAAATCATGGTCAGTCCATCACGAAAACTCAATTGCATTGTCCTGATTGCAGTATCCTTCAGAGTATCACTTTCTTAGGAACGATCCGACTGTGTTGCGGTTCCACGTATCATGCTATTTTTATGCGGTTTTCCCACTTGGAAGACGCAGTTCTCTTAAAGCCGCGCATACTGTCCGCATTCGGGTATCAATGGTCTAAAGGACAAACCGTGCCAATGGCTATTTACGGACCGAGGGTTTTCCTTTGCGAAAGGGCTGCTAGCTGCCCTTCGCAACTCACCTAAGTTTTTAACTTGCCCCTCACGCGCTGTTTTCGAATGGGCAACAATTGATGCATGGTTTCGACGATAGGTTCTGAAAGCGCCTGTTCTAGGCGCAAAGGATCAATGAACGGGCAGGGTGGCAGAGTCTACTGATCACTCTGGTTTGCCTCACGGGGCCAAGCTTGTTTTCATCGGCGCGTCCGGAAAACAGGTCGGTGCGATCCCCAGGTTCTCTTGCCATCGACCTATCGAACGACGTGTTTTGTAACCCGGTAGCCCATCAACCCCTCCGACATCATGCCCTTGTTTTTCCAGCGCCTCCTGCATTTTGGCGATATCGGATCTGTACAGCCCGCCGACCTTCCCCCAGGAGTCACTGAAATCGCCCATACCGTATTGAATACGGTCGCCGATATGGCCGACAAACAAGGCATACAGGTCGCTTTTGTTGTATTCCTTGAGAACGTAGAAGTTTGGCGTAACAAGAAAAGTCGGACCATGTCGTCCTGCGGGCATCATCAAATACCCGTCACCACGTAGCTCATGGGCTGGAAAGGGTTTGCCCGAGACGCGACGTATCCCCATCTCAACCCATTCCTGAATAGGTCGCCCTTGATCGGGGCCTTCTAAAGCGCATGAGACATTATTGGGCACGAAAACCTCGAATCCCCAGTCCCGTACAGAAACCCAGCCGTGTTTCATGAGGTAGTTTCCGATTGAAGCTATCGTATCTTCAGGTGACCCCCAAATATCAGCCGCACCATCACCGTTGCCGTCAGCAGCATACGACAAGTAGTTGGACGGCATGAATTGAGGCTGACCCAAAGCGCCAGCCCAACTGCTTTTCATTTGCCGCGCGGGCTGGTGCCCTGCTTCCGCGATTTGCAGGGCAGCAACAAGCTCAGCGGTGAAATAGTCTGCACGGGTACTCATGAAAGCCTTGGTCGACAGTACCCTGAAAGCATCATGCCGGATCGGAACCTGTCCGTATCCGCTCTCTCTTCCCCAGATCGCCAGAACAATGCGGGCAGGAACGCCGGTTTCGGCTTCGACCGCCGCCAGAGTTGCGGCATGGCGCCGTGCCATTTTCCGTCCTGCCGATGTTGCGCCTTGTACCGACCCCGGATTGAAATAGCGACCGGGTGAGCCAAACTCGGCCTGTTTCTGGACCTTGGGAGTTTTGCGTGCGCTACCCGGCGGCACCAGATCCGGCAAGTTCCACTCAAGGGTCACGCCAGAGAGGGCTGCTTGCATTGTCTCGCGTGTCACACCCTTGGCCTCTGCCCGGGGCCAAATGGTTTCCTGCAACCACAACTGAAACTGGCGTTCGATCGCCGCACGATCCTGTGCCAGCGTGGGCTGACAAAGGAGGATTAATGCCAAAGAGAAAAACAGAATACGCATCATTGTTTTGTCTGTCCCGGCTGGGAATGCAAGTCAACGGGAACATACCGCGCATCCCTGGACCCGTTACACCCGAAATTGAATTGGGGACTGACCCGGACAATTTGTGGTTTGGAAAAACTCTTGAGAAAATTCACACACTTGCCGATAGTCGAATGGAAATTGTTTGAGGAAAGGGCAGTCTGTTATGGCACAAGTCAATATGCCCAACCCAATCCCTCTGCTCATGGTGGCCGTGATCCTGTTGGTGTCGATGTCGCAAACGGTGGCGGCCAGCGACAGTTTCATGGATCCGCAAGGGCCCATTGCCGCCATCCAGAAAACGCATCTGCTGCGGGCGACCGCATTGATCATGGTGGCCGTTGTCCCTGTTCTGGTATTGGTGCCGCTGATCGCACTCCGATATCGCCGGCGAAAAAACAGCAGTGCAGCTTATCGTCCGGAATGGGATTTTTCGGCAAAGTTGGAATTCCTCATGTGGGGCGTGCCTGTTTTGATTGTGGCACTGCTTTCGTTCTACCTTTGGAAGGCCACCCATCGGCTTGATCCGTACTCGACGGCTTTTGGTGAAGATCCGGCCTTGCGTGTGCAGGTTGTCGGACTGGATTGGAAGTGGCTGTTCATCTACCCCGATCTTGGCATCGCCAGTGTGGGCGAATTTGGGATTCCCACCAAACGACAGGTGGCGATGACACTGACCACCGATACCGTGATGCAGTCTTTCATGATCCCGGCACTGGCCGGCCAGATTTACGCGATGCCGGGCATGACCACCCAACTGCATCTGGTCGCAGACGCGCCCGAAGTCATGCAGGGCGAGAACACGCAGTACAACGGGCGGGGCTTTACCAAACAGAAATTTCGCACCGTAGCGATGCACAATGATGAGTTCGAAGCATGGGTCCAAAAAGTTCGTGACAATGGTATCCAACTAAACCCTGCAACTTATCAGACGCTTGCGATGCGGACAGACAGGGATGAGGTTCAGGCTGTGCTGGGCACTGCAAAGATGCCGAAGGATGCGTTGTACTTCACAATGGAAGAGGATTTGTTTCACAGCATTCTGCACCGTTATCACGGGGGCGAAGCAGTTCTGGTGGATCAACAGCCCGGAACGGCGTCATTCGGGCTGGAGGCGCAGAAATGACTTCACCGGGTACAGGGTTCTTTGGCCGCCTCAACTGGGATGCGCTTCCGGTCACAGGGTTAATCCAGAACCCGAACGCAAATGAGATCGTTGCCAACGCCGCTGCCGCAATCGTCTTGGTTGGCGTTGTCGTCGTGGTCGGCCTGCTCAGCTGGTTTCGGTTGTGGACGCCCCTTTGGCGCGATTGGCTGACCAGTGTCGATCACAAGAAGATTGGGATCATGTATGTCGTCTTCGCCATCGTGATGTTGGCGCGTGGCGTGTTGGAGGGCGTCGTCATGCGCGCGCAGCAAGCCGCCGGACCAGGCGATGGCTTCCTGGAGGCTGAACACTTCGCCGAGTTGTTCAGTACCCATGGCACGATCATGATTTTCTTTGTCGCGGTGCCCTTTGTCTTTGGCATCGCGAACTACGTAGTTCCGCTGATGATCGGCGCGAGGGACGTGGCGTTTCCTCGGTTGAACCAGATCAGCCTGGGCCTGACAGTGTCCTCTGGCATGATGCTTATGGTTTCGCTGGTGGTGGGTCGGTTCTCGACCGGTGGCTGGACGGCCTACCCGCCGTATACCGGTGCAGCCTTCAATCCGGGCGTTGGGCCGGACTACTGGATTTGGGCGATCGTTGTTTCGGGTGTTGGCACAACGCTCACCGGGATCAATTTCGCTGTTACGATCTACAAGATGCGCGCGCCGGGAATGACGTTCATGCGGCTGCCGATGTATTGCTGGACCATCATATGCAGTTCGATCCTGATCGTCTTTGCCATGCCGCCCTTGGGCGTCGCGGCGCTGTTGTTGGCCGCTGATCGCTATCTGGATTTCCACTTTTTCACCAACGACCTCGGCGGCAACATGATGAATTATGCCAATCTGTTCTGGCTGTTCGGACACCCCGAAGTCTACCTGCTGGTTCTGCCTGCTTACGGTATCTACTCCGAGGTTTTTGCGACCTTTTCGGCCAAGCGGCTCTACGGCTACAATTCGCTTGTCATCGCCACGATGTCGATAGCGGTTCTGTCGTTTACGGTCTGGCTGCACCACTTTTTCACCATGGGGCAGAGCGCCCTGATCAACGCTGTATTTGGTATCGCAACGATGCTGATCGCCATTCCGACCGGTGTAAAAGTCTATGACTGGATGGCGACTCTATGGCGGGGGCGCATCCGGTTCTCGGTGCCGATGTTGTATGGCTTGGCGTTTTTGATGTTGTTCGTGATCGGAGGCCTGAGCGGGGTGATCCTAGCGAATCCGACCGTGGATTATCAGGTGCACAATACGCTGTTTCTGGTGGCCCACTTCCACAACGTACTGTTGCCGGGGGTGCTGTTTGGTCTTTTGGCAGCCTATAACTACTGGTTCCCCAAGGCGTTTGGCTTTCGTCTGAACGAGTTCTGGGGCCGCGTCACGGTTGCCCTCTGGACCGTAGGGTTTTTGCTGACTTTCATGCCGCTCTATTTCGTCGGACTCATGGGGATGCCGCGCCGTTCTTTCAGTTACGATGACCCATCCTTCCATCCTTTCATGATAGTGGCGATCGTTGGGGCGCTGGTGATTACCTGCGCGTTGTTCTCGGTTCTGATCCAACTTTGGGCCAGCATCCGCGACCGCGAAAAGACCCGCGTTCCAGTTGGGGATCCATGGGATGGGCGCACGTTGGAATGGTCAATCCCGTCGCCGCCGCCTCCGTACAACTTTGCGATCATTCCAACCGTTACGGATCGGGATGATTTTGCGGCAGCAAAGGACAAGGGTGCAGCCTACCCAACGCCTGACGCTTATGAAGATATCGAATTGCCGCGCAATACAGGCATCGGCTTTGTCCTGTGTGTTCTGAGCGGCGTCTGGATGTTCGCGCTGGTCTGGTGGATCTGGTGGTTGGCAGCATTGATGACGGTTCTGATGATCTTGGTGGTGATCGTCTGGACGTTCGATGACAGCACCGAGCTGACCATACCAGCGGAAGAAGTGCGCAAGGATCACGAAGCCTGGCTTGCACGGGTTCACGGCGAAAAAGCGGTGGATCGCGATTTCGAGACGTCTCCGGAGAATCGCGGCCTCGCCCGCCCCGATCTGGAGGTGATCACATGAAGCGTGCGCCCACCCACAGCTACCCAGGGATCAATCTGGGGGAACGCCACGCGAGTGCTCATAAGGCGACCGAGGTTGTCACCTTCGGGTTCTGGGTCTTTTTGATGAGTGACCTGGTCTATTTCGGCCTGATGTTTGCGACTTACATCACGATGATCGATGCGCAGGCCGGTGGTCCCGGCCCGCACGAGCTGTTTGATCTCAAAAGCGCCTTTGCACAGACGCTTATCCTGTTGACGAGCAGCCTGACGGTTGGCCTTGCCATGCTGGCGCTGAAATATAATCTCCCGCGCGGTCGCATTGTTTTGTGGTTTGGCGTCACGCTTTTACTGGGGATCAGTTTTCTGGTGCTTGAGGTGCGTGATTTCATGGCCATGGCGGGAAAAGGAGGCATTCCGCAGCGCAGCGGTTTCTTGTCGGCCTTCTTTGGGCTCGTTCCTCTGCATGGTGTGCACGTCGCCGCAGGATGCTTGTGGCTGATCGTTCTGGGTATCCAACTTCGCGTGAAAGGGATGACGGATGTTGTTATCTCCCGCGTGGTGCGGTTGGCACTGTTCTGGCATTTTCTCGACCTGATCTGGATCGGGATCATCACCATCGTTTATTTCGGAGGTCTGACCTATGGATAAGCGCTCTGAAATGCACCGTCGCGAGCGTCGGCGCTATGTGATCGGATACGGTGGTTCGCTTTTGCTGACGGTGGCAATGTTTGGCGCAGCCTACCTGTTTGGGATCGAAACAACCGGTGTTTACCTGACCATTGGATTGCTAGGTCTGGCCCAACTTGTTCTGCAGCTTGTTTATTTCCTGCACATCGATCGTCGGCGCAGCAGCCGGGAAGACCTGCACCTGGTCCTGTTTTCAACCATGGTTTTGTTGATCATGATCCTTGGAACGGTCTGGGTGTTGGGAAATCTGGCAATAAGAATGCACATGCATGTGATGTGATGCTCATGGGTCGTGTGCAGAAAGGGATAAGAAAATGAAGCCACTCAAAATCGCAGCCGTGGCTTTGATACTTGCAGCAATTGCAGTCGGTCTTGTTCTGTTCTGGAGGCACGAAGAGCGGTACCCGTCCACTAAGGATGCATATCTGGGCGCGAACATCATCTATGTCGCTGCGCAGGTGACAGGGCAGGTGGCAGATGTACATGTGATCGAAAACCAGCCCATGAAAAACGGCGATCTGCTTTTCACGATCGACGACACTCAATTCAAGGCTTCGGTGGATGCAGCCAAAGCCAATCTGGATAGTGCGATACAACAGGCCAAATCCTATTCCACACAGATTGCTGCGGCTGAGGCTTCGGTGGACAGCGCCCAATCGGCCTACGATACTGCATTGAAGAGTTTTGAACGTGCGAAGGCATTGTTTGCATCAGGCGATGTCGCACAGGCATCGCTTGATCAGACGGCATCGGAATTCGCGCAAGCCTCTGCAAGGTTGACGACCAGCCAGTCCAGCCTGTTGGCACTGAAAAGCGGGTTGCAAGCGAAACAGGATGATATCCTGTCTGCGCGGGCACAGCTTGAAATAGCGGAAACCAACCTTGCCTGGACCAAGATCCATGCCGCGGCCGACGGATGGATCGCCAATCTGACCCTTCGCCCCGGATCCTCGGTGTCCGCCAACGCTCCGCAATTTTCGATTGTCGAATCGTCCGATTGGTGGGTGGACGCGAACTTCAAAGAAACCGCATTGGCGCGCATTCGTCCGGGGCAGCCGGTCACGATACGTGTCGATATGCTCCCTGGGACGACGCTTACAGGTAAGGTGGCGTCAATCGGGCGAGGGTCCGGGGACACGTTTTCCTTGTTGCCCTCGGAAAACGCGAGCGGGAATTGGGTCAAGGTCACCCGGCGATTTCCGGTTCGGATCGAGCTTGACCCGACCGATGCGCCCTTGCGTGTCGGAGGCAGCAGCAAAGTTGTCGTAGATACAACAGGTCCGGTGGACGGCAAATGACCCCTGCGGCGTCCGGCCATGTGAACATGGTGATCGTGATCGCCGTTGTTCTCAGCGCCATTCTGGAAGTCCTAGACAGTACGATTGTCAATGTGGCGTTGCCGCATATCCAGGCCGCATTTGGGGCGACGACCGATCAGGCGACATGGATTCTGACCAGCTATATCGTTTCTGCGGTGGTCATCATGCCGTTGACAGGGTTCGTCGCCCGACGCGTGGGCCGACGACGGTTGATCCTGACGGCGGTGACTGGTTTTGCCGTCATGTCGATGATGTGCGGCATGTCGTGGAGCCTTGAGGTCATTGTTGCCTTTCGGCTGGCTCAGGGCATGTTCGGCGCTTTCCTGATCCCTTTGTCACAGTCCATTCTGTTTGATGCCTTCCCGCGGGAAAAGCGCGGACAGGCAATGGCCATCTTCGGTCTGGGCGTCGTGGTGGCGCCGGTTCTGGGGCCAACGGTCGGTGCAATCCTGACCGAATATTTTTCCTGGCGGATGGTCTTCTTCGTCAATCTTCCCGTGGCGGCCCTTGCACTGCTTCTGCTGGCCGGAGAATTGCCGGAAGACAAAACCGAGGAGGTCCAGATCGATTGGAAAGGCCTTGCTCTGCTGGCTGTTGGAATCGGGTGCCTTCAATTCGTTCTGGATCAAGGCGAGACACTGGACTGGATGTCGTCCCGCGTCATCCAAGTGGCCGCGATTGCAGCAATTCTCGGGGCGTTTGGATTCATTTTTCACGCGTTGACCTCTCGCAATTCGGTTGTGGACCTGCGTCTGTTCGCAGATCGAAACTTTGCCCTTTGCAATCTGATCATCGCGGGTTTTGCCGTGTCTCTGTTCGGGGGCATCGCGATTTTGCCGACGCTTGTTCAAAGCCTGCTGGATTTCCCGGTCATCGCGTCGGGCCATCTGTTCATTCCGCGTGGCCTGACCGCAGGGCTGTCCATGGTTCTGACCGGCGCAGTTCTGGTAAACCGCTTTGATCCGCGCCTGCTGGCGGGCATCGGTCTGTTGCTGACGGCGATCGGGAATTTCATGATGGGGGCCATCAACCTCAATGCCGGTTTTTGGGAGCTCGCGTGGCCGGGGGCCATCAGCGGCCTCGGTATGGGTCTTGTGTTCGTGCCGATGTCGATACTGGCTTTCGAGAGCATCAGTAAAGGCCGGCAGGACGAAGCCTCTGGTCTGTTCAATGTGACAAGGCAATTGGGATCGTCGGTTGGCATCTCGCTGGTCGGCACCTGGGTTGTACGCGGGTTGCAGACCAATACGGCGGTGCTCAGCCAGAATGTGACGCCTTATAACCCCGCGGCCCAGGTGTATCTGAGCCCGCTTGGCCTTGCGCCAGACAGCGCTGAAGGTGCTGCCATTCTGGGCCAGGAAATCATGAAGCAGGCCGAGATGATTTCCTATTTGACCGTATTCAACAATCTGGGTCTGCTTGCCTTGGCGACAATTCCATTGCTTTTCTTTTGTCGCGCTCCGAAGCCCGGGTCACATGTTGCCGCTCATGTGCATTAGCGCGTCAAGGTCAGCCCAAGCCACAGGGCGAACCAGCACAGCGCCAGGCTGATCAGGATATTGCCAGCTGCCAGAACCAGAGTGCGCTCGCGCCGAAGTTCAAGAGATTGGTAGGCAAAGCTGGAGAACGTGGTAAACCCACCGCAAAAACCAAATACCAGCCGTCTTTGGTCTTCGGGGATGTCGACAGGGCCACCCAGATAGCCGATCCAGAGCCCAAGCAGCAGGCTGCCCACTACATTCACGAACAGCGTTGAAAAGGGCAAATCGTGCCGCACTTTCAAAGCCAGCCAATGACGTAGGACCGCCCCCAGGCCTCCTCCCAGTGCGAACATCGCATGAAGATAGAGATCATTCATGACGGTGACCTTTCGGAATGAAAATGGTTGCCCAGCTTTTCTCCGACCAGCGCAGCGCCAATGCCGAAAGCAATTTCCAACCCGACGGCAACAGGGACGGCCCACAGATCACCTTCGGCAATGCGTTCCAGATCAGCTACAAAAGATGAAAAAGTGGATAACCCACCACAAAACCCGACTGCGCCCAAATGCAGCACATGAGCGTGCACCTTGTGACGTATTGAATACAGCCATCCCAAGACAAAACAGGCCGTCACGTTGATGCCGAAAGTCGACGTGAGGAAACTGAGGCCAGGGATTTCCAGTGCGAATACTTCGCGCAACAACGATCCCAGCGCCCCTCCGGCAAAGACAGCGAGAAACATAAGGCTCTTTCGGTCGCGCCGGGGTTGGGAATGCGTCTTTGTCAAGTGTGTGCCTGTCGTCTTCTGGTATGCGTGGCATATCCACTGGCGACACCCTGTTCAACTGTTGAGAGGCCGTAACGCGTTTTCACGTTTTCGTCTTTGCGCGGATTAATTCTCTCAAAAGCTTGCAATTAAAAATCAATCTGTTTCACGTTGAGTGCTGTTGGAACGCGCAATGGCCGGTCGGAAACACGAGGAGACAGGAACATGATTGTACGCAGGATCTACTATTTTCTGAGCTATGTCTGCCTGCCACTTGTGTTGCTTTTGGGTTTTTTCTGGCCCCCTGCACACTGGCTTTTGGTCCTTTTGGTGCCCTACGCGGTCATTGGTCTTTATGACATTTTGACAACCAAACACAATGTGCTGAACAACTACCCGGTTCTGGGGCATTTCCGTTATATGCTGGAATTTGTCAGTCCGGAAATTCGACAGTATTTCGTTGAAACCAATGAAAGCGGTCGACCTTACAACCGGATCGTTCGGGGGCTAGTTTATTCCCGCGCAAAGGGCCAGATGGACACGCAGGCCTTCGGGACCCAGTACGACATTAACGAGGTTGGTTATCACCGCGCAAATCATTCACTTGCGCCCAAACACGTAGACGAAAGTGAACTCCGCGTGATGCTGGGGGGACCGCAATGCACACAACCTTACAGTGCCTCGCGCCTCAATGTTTCGGCCATGAGTTTCGGTGCGCTGAGCGCCAACGCCATCCGCGCGCTGAATGGCGGGGCAAAGGACGGAGGGTTCGTCCACAACACCGGTGAAGGCGGATTGTCTCCTCACCATCTGGCCGAAGGCGGCGACATCATCTGGCAGATTGGGACGGGCTATTTTGGATGCCGTACGCCTGAAGGCGGATTTGACAAAGACAAGTTCGCCGACAAGGCCACAAAGGATGTGGTCAAGGCGATTGAGATCAAATTGTCCCAAGGTGCCAAGCCAGCGCATGGTGGAGTTCTGCCGGCTGCCAAGGTCGATGCTGAGATTGCCGAAATCCGTGGGGTGCCCGAGCATCAGGATGTGATTTCCCCTCCAACACACAGTGCATTTGAAGGGCCCTCGGGGTTGATGCACTTTGTTCAACATCTGCGCGAAATGTCTGGTGGCAAACCAGTCGGCTTCAAATTGTGTATTGGCAACCCGTCCGAGTTCATGTCGATCTGCAAGGCCATGCTCGAGACAGGTATACTGCCGGACTTCATCACCATTGACGGATCAGAAGGGGGTACGGGCGCGGCCCCAGTCGAGTTCACCAACCGTCTGGGCATGCCCCTGAACGAGGCGCTGATTTTCGCAAACAATTGCCTGCGTGGCGTTGGGCTGCGTGACAAGATCCGGATCATTTGTGCGGGCAAAGTGGCGACCGGATACGACATGGTCGAGAAATTCGCGCTTGGTGCGGATATGTGCAACGCCGCGCGGGCGATGATGTTTGCGGTTGGCTGCATTCAGGCCTTGCATTGCAACACGAACCGTTGCCCGTCAGGGGTCGCCACCCAGGACCCAGTTCGGGGGCGCGCGGTGAACATCCCGCAAAAGCGGCAGCGCGTTCACCGGTATCACGACGCTACACTGGAAAGCTTCCGTGAACTCTTGGGTGCGATGGGGAAGGAAAAAGTGTCCGAACTGCATCCACGCGACATTCTACGTCGTACGGCGGACGAGCAAGAGCGCACCTATGGCGAACTTTACACCTATTTGGAGGATGGTGCGTTGCTGGCGGATGTTGTTCCCGAGGAATTCGCGGCGGATTGGAAACGCGCTTCGGCATCTCGTTTCTGAGGCTAGATCCGGAACAAAAAACCGTTTACCCAGAACACGTGTGGGCGAACTGCGCCCGCGCGCACCGTTTTGACATGTGGCTTAGCTTAACTGGGGTTCGATCTGGGATTGTTGGCCACATGCGTGTTGATCCTGCGAATGCTCCATTCAACGGCATCCCGCATCGCGCGCCCCAAAGCTAAATCAAACGCCTTGATCAGATCTGATGTCTGGTCGCTTGCGGCAACGACATTTTCCTGAAACGAATTCGAAGCGATGATCTTGTCGTCGTATTCATCAATGACCTTTATGTTCATGCGTACTTCGATACGGATTTTGTCTCCGTTCTCGGGGTCCGCGACAACAATGCCCTGAAACTCGCGCAGGTCTGGTGCGATCACATAATCAGCGCGCAATCCAACCGTTGACCGGCCAACGGCAGCGACTTTGCCAGAGTTCTCAAAGCTCTCGATTAACAGCGTCTGAACGATCAGAGGTGCGCGATCCACCCAACGCGCCCGTGGCAAATACTGAACCTGAAACGGGGTGGGCTGAATGGCGATCTGATCCGTGTTCACAGCGGCGGTTGCTGTTGGTTCTTCAACAACGATCTGTTTCTGTATTCGCGGCAGCGCCGACGAAAACGTGCTTTTGGGTGTCAACAGATACAGATCGTTAGGTTTCGCGGCTTGTTTCAAAGTGCCCAATCCGGCACATCCACCGACCAATGCAAACGTCAGTATTGCAATTGCAGGCTTGATCATTGACGGAACTCCGATGCTTGGGTGCCCAGCAGAAACCGCGCAGGATCACGTTCGACTTTGTCCACCAGACGGTCGAGGCTGATCACAAGACGTTGGGATTCTTCGACGAAGCGGATAAATTGCGGCAGACCAACCCGCAGGAAATCCGAAACCTGGCGGCGGTTGGTCTGAACGATGCCGTCAATTGTTCCCAGCAGCTCTGACGCAGAATTCGATGCGCTCAGGACATCGTCCGAAATTTGATCGATCTTATCTGTGATGTTCGAGACTGTTTCGGTTACCTGGTTGGCTGCCTTTCGGATATCTTCCGCAACGGGTGCCACATCTTCTTCCATGACGCGATTGGCTGATTCAAAGGCTGTTTCTGCCGAAGACAGCGCGCCTTTGGCTGTGTCCATTGCAGTTGTTATCGAACCAAGTGTCGTGTTGGCGTTCAACACGGTTTCATTCACAATTCCAAGTGTGACGCTGCCCTCATCCGACAAGACGGTCAACCGTTCGGCCAGTTGCGATCCGCGCTCGATGAAAGGTTGAATGTCTTGCTGCAGGATGCGGTCTGCTGTCTCGATCGTCGTTTTCGCTTCGTCCAGCGCGGTCTTGGCTGACTCGGACGCGGACTTAACTGAATTGAGCGTCTCCGTGCCGGTCTTGAGGGTCGTCTCGGCCGTTTCGATCAGAGGGTCCAGACGTTTTGAAAACTCTCCAATATCTCGGGCTGCGCTGCCTATGTCGCTGGCCACGGAGTCAAAGCTTGTCAAAGTCTTGTCCAGCCGGCTGGTTGCAGAGGCAAGGTTATCCAGAATGCCGCTCACGGCTTGCCGGTTCTTGTCGTCAACGACCTTGTTCAGGCTTTCCAGAAGTGTAACGGCCTCGTCCAGCACCTTCGGTGCGCCTTCAAACAAAGACTGGATGGTGCTGCGCTTGCTTTTGATCACGCCGTCCTGCGGCAATCTTTTGGCGGTCGGTGACCCGCCGGTAAGTTCGATGTAACCTACGCCGGTTACGCCCAACGATTGAAGCTGGGCGATCGTTTCTTCGGTGATCGGAATATCTGCATCCACTTCTATACGCACCCGAACCTTGGACGGATCGTCCTTGTCCAGGTTCAAAGAGAGCACCTGCCCAACAGGAAGGCCGTTGAAATTTACCCCACCCGCCGCCGAAAGCCCCGAGACGTTATCGAATAATACGTCGTAATAAGCGTATTGCCGGGTCACTTCGAATTTCGCCAACCACAGGAAAAAGCCGAAAACGCCCAACAGCCCCGCAAGGGTAAACGCGCCGATCAGGATGTAATTTGCTTTGGTTTCCATCGCCTTTACCTGTCCTGACCCTTCTGTTGCGCCGCGCGGGCTCGGGGGCCTGTGAAATATTCCTGCACCCAAGGATGGTCCACTTTGGTCATGTCCTCAATCGGACCTTCAACCAGCACGCGTTTTTCTGCAAGCACTGCAATGCGGTCGCAGATGGCGTAAAGGCTGTCCAGATCGTGAGTGACCATGAAAACCGTCAACCCAAGTGCCTGCTGCAATTCGCCGATCAGTTCATCATATGCAGCCGCGCCAATCGGGTCCAACCCGGCAGTCGGTTCATCCAGAAAAACGATCTCGGGATCGAGCGCCAGTGCCCGTGCCAGCGCGGCGCGCTTTCGCATTCCGCCCGACAGTTCCGATGGAAACTTGCCGCAACTCAGCTGGGGTAGACCCACGAGGCTGATCTTCAACGCGCCCAGCGATTCCATCAGCTTTTCACTAATGCCCGTGTGTTCTCGCAGTGGGGCCATCACGTTTTGCAATACGGTCAGCGATGAAAACAGCGCACCATCCTGAAAGGCTACGCCCCAGTGCCGTTCTATCCTGCGGCGATCTTCTTCGGGGCCGTTCAGGACATCGACGCCCAGCACTTCTATACTGCCCGCCGCAGGTTTGTTCAGACCCACAATTGTACGAAGTAAAACGGATTTTCCGGTTCCGGACCCGCCAACAATACCAAGAACCTCGCCACGCCAGACATCAAGGTTCAGGTCGTCATGAACCACCTGTGTTCCGAATTGGTTCCTGAGACCGCGAACACGGATCACGGCGTCACGCTGCGCTGTGGTGTGTGCCGCCTTGTGCTGGATGCCATCGTTCATGTCAGATTCCGATTTCTGAAAAGAAAATCGAAAACAATGCGTCGATTGCAATCACCATGAAAATGGATTGCACGACCGAAGCTGTCGTACGCTGCCCGACACTCTGGGCAGACCCTTTTACCTGCATGGCCTGCCAACAGGCTATAACCCCGATGACCAATGCAAAGAACGGTGCCTTGATCAAACCAACTGCAAGTTGCCAGACATCGGTGTTTTCTTTCAAACGAGTGACAAACATGCCCGGGCTTACGCCCAGATCGATCCAGCTCATAAGGGCCCCGCCGAACAGGCCGGCAACATCTGCGACAAAGCCAAGAATGGGCAGCATTATCAACAACGCCAAAACACGTGGAACGACCAGAACCTCGATCGGGTCAAGACCCAGCGTCCGCATGGCGTCAATCTCTTCCTGTACTTTCATCGAACCAATCGAGGCCGTAAATGCGGAACCCGAGCGGCCGGCAACGATAATGGCGGTCAGCAAAATTCCCAGCTCTCGCAGAATAGAGATCGAAATCAATTCGACCACAAAGATTTCTGCCCCGAACTGTTTCAGCTGTGTCGCACCCTGAAAGGCCAGCACGACACCGATCAGAAAACCCATCAGGGCCACGATGGGAAGGGCTTTGACCCCAGTTTCCTGCATATGCGTCACCAATGCCGCTTTTCGCAGGCGCCACGGTATGACCAGGGACCGAAACAAGCGGTGCAAGGTAAGGCCCAGAAATTCGAGGATCGATAGAGTATCCTTCCAGGCTCCGAATGTGCCCTGACCCACATGAGCGACCCAGTCCAGAAATCCACGAGGTTCCTCGAGCTTTCCGGGTTTGTCCGGGATACTGCGGGTTACAGTGTCTATCAGCGCCGCATGTGCGGGTTTCACACCGTGAAACTCCAGTGTGGCACCGTTTGACGTGAACCTCCGGCCAAGGTCTGCAACCAGCCAGGCTCCGCCCGTATCCAGTGCTTCGACGCCGGACAGATCAAAAACGACCTTGCCCCCGAAAGGTTGGACTGCAGCAAAATCACGCTCCACAGTTTGCAGGGATTGGGTGACCAACTCACCAGAAATGCGCACTTGATTGCCGCTGGCGTCGCGCTCTGATGTTATCGTTGGCTGCGTCATGGTGCCATGTGAAGTAAAACACTCAATGCCCGCAATGACTTTGTGCCATTTGGTCTGGTTTTTGCCGCGAAGGATGGCCTTGGCGTCACGCCGGGTCGTGAGTAGGAACACTCGAAACTTGAAATGGGAGCGTTGTTTTTCTCGGGTCAAATTAGACTGGAAGAGAAAACGCAGGACTGTTCGACTAATCGGTTGCGCGAAGATCGGAAGCGGGACACATTCCGCAGCGGAACCCAGGGTGCGAATTTCGGAGAAGTCGGTATGCATCACGCCAAGAACGTTCTGTTCATCATCATCGACCAATTGAGGGCAGATTGCCTGAGCGGCGCTCTGGCCGATAACGTAAAACTACCGAACCTGCGGGCCTTCACGGATGAGGCTATGACCTTTACGCGCCATTTCTCTGTCACCAATCCCTGTGGACCATCCCGAGCATCGATTTTGACCGGCCAATACGCGATGAACCATCGTTCCGTGCGAAATGGTACGCCGCTGCGTCATGACACTCCGAACATTGCTACGGAAATGCGAAAGGCGGGTTATATGCCAATGCTGTTCGGGTACACAGATACATCTGCCGACCCCCGAGTCCATGATCCCAACGATCCCGTGCTCAAATCTTATGAGCAATCGATGAACGGGTTCCTTGAAGTTGTCGAAATGCGCCTGGAAGAGTCATATCCCTGGCAATCATATTTGATGAAAAATGGCTACACGTTCGAGACATATTGGGATGTCTACAAGCCTGTCTCTCCGGATGGTCAGGTTCCCAAGTTGAACGACCCGGCCATGTATCGGGCTGAACACAGCGACACGGCCTTCCTGACCGATGCGTTTCTGGACGGGATTGCACCTTATCGTGGCCAGGGGTGGTTTGCTCATCTGACTTACATCCGTCCGCATCCACCTTTGGTCGCACCTGCTCCGTATAACGACATGTACGATCCGGCGGATATCCCGCTGCCGCAGCGCTTGCCGAGTGAAACCGCTGAAAAGGCGCTTCACCCATTTTTTGGGCCAAAGCTGGATTCTTATACCGCAAATAAGTTTGTTCATGGCTTCGATGATGTTGAGCCAACAGATGAAAACGTTCGCACTTTGCGAGCTGTTTATCTGGGATTGGCGACCGAGGTCGATCACCATATCGGGCGCGTTGTTCAGTATCTCAAGGACAGTGGGCAATACGACGATACCATGTTGGTCATAACGGCTGATCATGGCGAAATGCTGGGCGATAGGTACAGCTGGGGCAAAATGACTGTGTACGACGCGGCCTATCACACTCCGCTTATGATCCGCGTGCCGGGGAACGAGGCAAGGGCCGGCGCAAAAGTCACCGTTCCTACCGAATCCGTTGATGTGACGCCGACAATCCTTGATTGGATTGGGCAGACTGCCCCAAACGCCATGGATGGCCGATCTTTGCTGCCCTTATTGCATGGCGACGTCCCCGATGACTGGCGCAGCTATTCCTACAGCGAGCTGGATTTCTCCGAACCCGAAGAACCGACCCTATGGCAACAGCGGTTGGGAACGGGCAACAGCGATTCATGTCTGGGAATATTGCGGGACGAACGATTCACGTTAATCGAATTTGCAGCTGACCTCCCGCCGATCCTGTTTGATCATCAGGGCCGGGGAGAATTCGAAAATCTTGCGGAAAACCCCGAGTTTTCTGCTGATCTTGCCCGATTGGGCAGACAGATGCTGCGCCACCGGATGCGAAACATGGATCATACCTTGTCGTTGCACTCCATCACCTCCGAAGGCGCGAAGTCCCGTTCCAGGTATTAGGATCACTGCACGCTTTTGTCCTCTTTTCTGTTGGATAAGGCAAATTGCTTTGGACATTTTGTCGTTCATCAATTCCACTACCGGCGCATGAATTCTGATGGTACCCATGGGTTGTGGAGAGGACCAACTTGGACATCACCGAACAGCGCATAAAGGCGATGACGACTGCCGGGCTGAACCTCATCGGTCAGGCGCTTTCGATCTATGACAGTAAGCTGAAACTGGTGTTGAGCAATCGTCGGTTCAAGGAAATGTTCGACCTGCCGGATGAACTGGTCGAACGCGGAGCCTTGTTTCGGGATACCATCCATTTTCTCGCCAGCCGTGGGGAATACGGTGACGAAGAAAGCGTGGAGGAAATGGTCAACCTGCGTGTAGAGCAGGCTTTGGCGTTTGAGCCTCATTATATGGAACGAGTACGACCCAACGGGCAAGTTATCTCGATTGAAGGCGCGCCACTGCCGCAGGGCGGATGGGTTGCGGTCTACACCGACATAACCGGCACCCGGCGTGCAGAAAACCTGCTGCGGGCGCGATCGGAAGAATTGTCGGAACAATTGCTCGGCCACGCCGAAGAACTGTCTGCAACCAACCGAAAGCTTGCGGCCACGATCACGGCATTGGAAGAGGCCAAACGCGAGCTGACCGAGATTGAAGCCCGCACACGCATGATGACTGAAATGATGCCGGCTCATATCGCGCATTTGGATAGCACTGGTCGATATGATTACTCCAACCGCCGTTTGAGCGCTGTCTTGCCCGGACGTCCGTCCGAAATTTTGGGGCTTCACATATCTGAAGCGCTTGGTGCCGCCGCGTTTCAGAGGGTCGAAACGCATCTGGCAAAAGCATATGACGGAGAAACCTCCGTATTCGAGTTCAACGAGGATCAGGATTCCCGCCGCATCCGGGTTTCATTCACTCCGGATGACGCCGGAGGCGTGTATGTGATGTCGGTTGACATCACCGAAGAAACGCAGGCGCGCGTTGTCTTGCAGCAAACACGCCGACGGGCGATGGCCGCCCAAATGACCAGTGGGTTGGCACACGACTTCTCCAATTTGCTGACGATCATCCTTGGGATGCAGTCCAAACTGAACAAAATGGACCTGTCGGATGAGGCGCACGAGCTTGTTGCCGCGACTCAGCAAACCGCGCGTCGGGGTGGGCAATTGCTGAACCGGATCGCGGACATGACCGGGAACCGTACGCCACAGCCTCAGGCCACGGATATGAGGGCACTTTTGGAAGACCTGAGAATTTTGGCCTCGCCTTCTTTACCGCGCGGCGTCGGTTTGTCAGTGGTCAACACTTTACCGGACCGGGCTTTGATGCTGGACCCGGGAATGGTACAGGATGCATTGCTGAATCTGGTGCTGAATGCGCGGGACGCCTGCGGCAGTTCGGGCCAGATTACAATCAGCGCGCATACTATCGGAGAAATTTGGATTGAAGTCACCGTATCAGACACTGGCCCGGGCTTTACACCAGAGGCGCTGGAAAAGGCGTTGAATCCATTCTTTACCACCAAGGGAAGCGACGGGTCGGGGCTGGGTCTCCCCATGGTGTATGACACTGTGAAGCTCGCCGGTGGCGATTTGCATCTCAAAAACACGCCATCAGGCGCGTCCGTTGTTTTGCGGCTTCCATTTCGACCTGCTCCGCCCGTGCAGAACGGTTTGGTACTTCTGGTTGAAGACAGTGAAGATCTGCGGGGTCAGTTTCGGGATATGCTGGTAGAGCTGGGCTTCGCCGTCATCGAGGCCAATTCGGTAGATGAGGCGCTGGCGCTGATAAACAGCGTTGAAGACATTTCTCTTGTTCTATCTGACATTCGTCTGGAAGGAAGTGGGACCGGTCTGGACATATTGCGACAGGTGAAGCCGGGATTGCCATGTATCCTTATGACATCACTGCCCAGTTCGGACCCGTTGTACCGGCGCGCCCTTGCGTTGGCCCCGGTGTTGCGTAAACCGTTTTCGCAGGCTCAATTGTCAGACCTAATCCAAACCGAGGCCGCCTGATGACGCAACCGCTGGTTACCATCCTCGACGACGAACCCGAAGTCCGACGCATCCTGACGGACGCCCTGGAGGATGCCGGTTTCCGAACGCAGAGTTTTTCCCGCGCGCGAGAGTTCGAGGCTGCGCTCAATCGTGTGACGCCTGATGTCTGTCTGGTCGACCTGTCCTTGCCGGACACGGATGGGCTGGCGTTGGTTCATCGTCTGGCGCTGGAACAAGGTGCGGCCGTGATCATTATTTCAGGGCGTGCGCAGGTGCAGGATCGTGTTACAGGATTGGAGCTTGGTGCAGACGACTATATTACAAAACCGTTTGACCCTGCGGAAGTCGTGGCGCGGATCAGGGCAAGATTAAGAACACCCCGCACTCAGACCTCACATTCGGATACGGCAGAATTCAACGGCTGGACCGCACATTTTGACCGATACGTTCTTGAAAGTGAATCAGGTGACGAAACACCTTTCAGCCATGCTGAGGGGGAAGTCCTGCGTCTGTTTCTGGAAAGCCCCAAGCGGCTGATCAGCAGGGGGCAAATGCAAGAGTCCCTGGGCGGTGCAGCCGGAGACAGTTTTGACAGGGCGATGGATGTTCGGATTTCCAGGTTGCGTACCAAGCTGGGAGAGGATCCCAAGAACCCGCGGTTGATCAAGACGATCTATGGAGCAGGGTATATATTCTTGGGTGACGTTGGTTGGAAGTAGGCGCTGATCCAATCGGCCGAAACTTGGTCAGATGAGTTGTTTTCCATATCTGTTTGGTCTCTTCGAGCACTCAATGCTGAAGCTGCTGACAACTTGATACCCGTGTTGGAACTGACTCGTCGAACATAAATCGTCCCTTCGCTTATTCGCGCAACGCCTGATCTTTTATCTTCACAACCGGTTGCAGAATGTAATCCAGCACTGATTTGCGGCCAGACAGGATGTCCACTTCAGCGATCATGCCTGGTATGATTTCGACTGCTATGCCATTGCCATCAAGCATGGTGTTATTGGTTCGGATTTCCACAACAAAGACCTCTTCATCATTACGCTCTGATCGTGTGATCGTGTCTGCGCCGATGCGAATGATTTCACCATCCAGTGCCCCGTATCGTGCAAAATCATAAGCCGTGATTTTGACTTTCACAGGCTGACCCGCGTGCAAAAACGCGATGTCCTCAGGCTTTACATAAGCTTCGACAAGCAATGTGTCGTCCAGCGGCACGATTTCAACAAGGTCCTCTCCGCTACGGGCAAGGCCGCCGATAGTTGAGCGATGAATTCGGTTTACAATGCCGCGTACCGGAGACCGAACCTGCGCTCTTGAGGCCCGGTCGCGCAAAGCGGGCAAGGCGGGTTGCAAAGCAGCCAGCTCGGCAGTGGCAAGCGCCAGATCCGTCAGCGCTGCGCTGCGAAACCGGCTTCGCACCGCCTGAATCCGATCGTCGATTTCGTCCAAGCCCGTTTGCAAACTGTTGGTTACAGCTTCTGCCCGAACCTTGCGACCACGCCATTCGGCTTCACTCCGCCGCAACGCAAGCAATGTTGTTGCAGGCTCCATTTGACGCTCGACCAGCGGAGCCATGATCGCCCTCTCTTCGGCCAGGACCAGTAGGGTTTCGTCTGCCGTCACTTGATCGACCAGGCCTTCCTCAAATTCTCTTTGCTTTTGTTGACGCTGACGCTCCAGGATGGCGATTTCTGCCTCCAATTCAGCCCGTCGCCCTTGGTACAGTGCAGTTTCAGATTGTACGAGGGTCAGAGCGCCATTGATCAGTTGGACATCGAACTCCAGTTGTGTCCCATCTATTTCGGACCGAAGACGTTGGACCCGGGCCATAAGTCCGAATGCGCGTTGTTGTTCCTGACTGAGCTGACTGTCAATCTGGGTCGTGTCGAGTTCCATCAGCAATGCACCTTTGTCGACCAATTGACCTTCGCGAACATGCAGCGACTGCAATACGCCGGGCTCGGTGGCTTCGATCAACTGAATGTCCCCTGAAGGCACGATTCGGCCGTCCACACGCGTGACATCGTCCAGTTCAGTCAGATATGCCCACAATCCGGCGGCGATCAGGCAGAACAGGATCACCTGCAGCAGCAACGAACTCCGGACAGGAGAGCGCCCCTGCATCTCTCTAGCCAGTGCGGCCAGGTCAGGATGCTGCGACATTCAGGTGCCTCCCTGTCGGACGAACATGTTGTGTCAGCAGGCTCTTGGGACCATCTGCTGCGATTTTCCCGTTTTCAAGGATTATGACTCTGTCAACAAGCTCCAACAGGCTGGTTCTGTGCGTTATGACAACCATGGTTGAGTCCGCAGAGCATTTTTTCAGACGCTGGATAACCTGGGCTTCGGTTTTGACATCCATCGCGCTTGTTGGTTCATCAAGCAGGAGAACCGGCGGACGGCCGATGAGTGCTCTTGCCAGGGCAATAGCTTGCCGTTGTCCGCCAGAGAGTCCTTCGCCACGTTCCGCGAGTTGAAGATCGTAACCGCCTGGATGGGTGGCCACGAAATCTTCAACCCCGGCGGTGCGGCCTGCCTCGATCAGTTCCTGATCTTTTGGCCGGATTGCGCCACTTGCGATATTGTCCCGGACGGACCCGGAAAAGAGCCATATGTCCTGTAGGACAGATCCGATGTTGCGGCGCAGATCGCCAGGATCGATCTGGCGGATATCAAGGCCGTCGAACGTAACAGATCCAACACGCGGCGCGTACAATCCCAGCATCAGGCGTGCTATGGTGCTTTTCCCACAGCCAATCTGACCCAGGATCGCCACTTTTTCACCCGGTTTGATCGTGAATGAAACGCCTTGCAGGGTATCTTCCCCTCGGTCAGGGTAGGAAAAATACACGTTGTTGAAGGCGATCTCTCCTTTGAAATCGGGCCGGTTGACCCATGTTCGGCCTTGTGGGCGTTCGCTTTCCGCCATCATCAGAGTGTTGAGGTTTCGGTATGCACTTCGGGCTTGGTTAAGCCTTGTCAACGTCTGAGCCAGCTGCCCCAAAGGTGCCAGTGCCCGCCCCGTCAGCATCACCGAGGCAACCAATGCACCCATGCTGGTCTGACCGTCTGTGATCAGAAAAACACCATAAAAAACGATCAGCACCTGAGCGGATTGTTGTGTAAAACCGGTCAGGTTGAGAGCAAATTGTGTAACGGCCCGGCTCTGAGCGCCATGCGAGGATTGCCGTTCTATCGCCTGCTCCCACCGAGAACGCATTTGTCGACCGGCAGCGGTCGTCTTTATCGTTTCGAGACCCGAGACAGCTTCCACGAGTACTGATTGTTTAGATTGCCCGTCAGACAGGCTTTTTTCCGCCATGCGAGACAGGATCGGCTGCACCGCCAAACCCGTCAGCAGAACCACAGGTACTGCCAGAGCCGGGACCAATGCCAGTTGCCCGCCGACCAGATAAATCACAAATATGAACAACCCGATGAACGGAAGATCAACGACAGCAACAAGCGTTGCGGACGTGAAGAACTCGCGCAGGGTCTCGAACTCACGAATGGTATTGGTCATAGCGCCAGTAGAACCCGAGCGCGACTTCATCTGGATATTCAGAACTTGGTCGAAAATTCGCCGACCCATGAGCAAGTCGGCGTTTTGCCCGGCCTTGTCGATAAACGCTGCCCGCAGCAGTTTTAGCGCGAAGTCAAAAAGAAGCGCCAGAGCCACGCCTGCCGTCAAGGCAATGAGTGATTCGGTTGCCTCATTGGGCAACACACGGTCATAGACGACCATAATGAAAATTGACGTTGATAAGCCGAGAAGGTTTGCCAGCGCCGCAGCGAGCCCGACCTGTATGTAAGTCCATCGATTGGCGGATAGTGCCGCGCGAAACCAATGACCGCGGTAAGGCGCGTTACCAGCGTCCAATTCATCTGTATGATTTCGGCGGAACAAGACTGCGTAACCGGTGTAGGTTTCAGTCAACTGTTTTTCCGAGACTTCACCGATTCCTTCACCAAGATCCGGGTCAAAGATCAGCAAGGCCCCGTTTTTTGCCCGGCCATGATACACAACAGCCTTGTTTTCGACCATCAACAACAAGGCTGGAGCCAACGTCTCGTCAAATTTCGTGATGCGCCGCTCGCCATATCCCGCCTGTAAACCAGTGTTTTGCGCTACGGCGACGATGTCACGAATTGTCAGATCCCCGTCTGCGCCTGTCTGTGCCGCCTGTATTGTTGCGAGGGTGAGGGGGCGTTCAAGTGTAGCGGCAATATTCAAAAGGCAGGCTTCGAAGCTTGTCAAACGAGGGCGGTCTTGCATTGATTTCAACGTGCTCATTTCTCCTCGCTCCAGTTGCCGGGCGATATGCCGAGCAGATCCAAAATGTCTCCGGTGAGGCTCAGAGCTGCGTAGTTGGTCAGAAAAAAGCTCTGCTCGGCCAGGATCAGGCGTTCTTGCGCATTTACGTAATCGTGCTGAGCGTCCAGGATTTCTATCAGGCTGCGACGCCCAATTGAGAACTGCGCGCGGGATGCTGTAACACTGTCGGCATTGGCGGTCGCCGCAATACGGGCCGCACGCAGTCTTTCCGCTCCTGCTTTTTGATCGGATCGAATAAAGCCCAGTTCCCGCATGATTTCGCGAACCAATTGTTCTCGTGCAAATTCCGCTTCTTTCACTTCCGCTTCAGCTGCTGCGATGGCGGCACGGCGTTGACCAGTACTATCCAATTCGTAGTTGAATGAAAGATCCACGCCGAAATTTGCATCCCGAGTGTCATCCTGGTTGGCAAATGCTGCGACCCGAACGTTCGGTTTACGCCGTGCCTGAGCTGCTGACCACTCGGCTTTGGCCGCCAACAAGCCAGCGTCAGCCCTGCGTATCTGAGGGGTGTTCATCACAATCTGGGCGTCACTTCTATTCAGCGGAGGAGCGGGCACGGGTGGGGGTAATAAGCCGGGAAAAGTCCCGAACACTTCGCGGAATCGCGCTTCGGCCCGATCAGTTCGTGCTCGTGCATCCGCCAGTCTTGTGCGCGCATCTGCCATTCTGGACTGAGCGGTCAGAACATCTGCATTTGAACCCGCCCCACCCGCTGTACGGTCTGAAATTTGACGTACCAGTTCTTCATGGACCGAGACATTGTCGGCTGCGATACGGAGTATCTTCCTTTGATCAAGGACAAGTACATAGGTCTCAACGGCCGCCAGCGCCGTGGCCGATGCCGTTTGAATCTGATCACCCCGGCTTTCCATAACGCGTGCTCGCGCTGCCGTCAGATCCCCTGATGCGGCCCCACCGTCATAAACCAATTGCGAGATTCTCAGATTAGGTGAAACATCTGCAATATCCGATTCAACCCGTTCAGACCGCGCATTTATCCCCAACGATATCTGCGGAAGAAATGCGCCTTCAGCTGCATCTCGATTGGCTGATGCGACATCCATTCTGGTATCGCTTTGTGCCAGTGTCGGGCTTGTCTCTACCGCCTGGCGCACGCGTTGCCCGAACGCGCTTTGACTAAGTTCTGCCGATGGCTTTGTTGCACCGGCACCGGTGGTCCCGGGTGCAAAGGATACTGCCACAGAAGACAAATCAGGAGAGTGTGTGCAGGCGGACAGCAGTATCGCAAACACAGCGAACGCAACCCAAGATAGCATTGCCTTACTGGAACGCATGGAGACCCTCCTGCCTGCAACGGTCCATGGCTTCTTCTTTCTGTTGCGCCGCAACCAACGCGTCCAAAAACCCTGAAACACCGGTGGTCTTTTGTGTCAGAGAACCATCAGTTACTCGATGCGCGCGGGCATGAGCATGTGCCAGCCAAATACAATGGGTCAGCGAAATCTGATGAGCGTGAATCAGTCGCAAGCCCCCATTCGACGTAAGCAGTGACAAGTGCGCCCGGGGAATTTTCTCCAGAGTGTTCTGCTTGACGCCATAATGCCCGCATGGGACCTCAACCCCCTGGAAGGAGGTAAGCGGACTAAACAATCCCATGTCAGCAAGAACACGACATAGATGAGTTGTGTATCTCATCGACTCTTTCAGGGCGCGAAGGAAAGCTGCGACTTTTTTCAGTTCCGGCGAAAGTTGCCCTGATTTGTCGAAGAATACTTCGTCATCCGGATTGTCAGTGATGAGCCCAGACGTTTCGTCGACAAGCAAATCGTCGCTGCCGTCACCGTCCGGTTCAATCAGTTGGGGCCGGAACGGAGCGCAGCGCAAAGCGGATGGGACGTAAGTCGCAAGCCAATTGCCCTGCGCCGATACAAATGGTGTAGGCGGGTCTGGTTGCATGGACAAAACAGCCATTGGGTAATACCCGTATTCAGATTTCCGAAAAATGATTGGAAAAGTGGCTGCGGCCTGAAGAATTTCGGCTTCAACAACGGGGCAATCTGCCATATTTCGCGCGAAATCGAATGAGGTAAACCTCTTCCAGAACCGATGACCATGTCGTCGAATACTGACTGGAGTTAAGCCATTCTGTGCCATAACCGCCTCTTGATGTTGAATTCCGTCCGTTCGTACGCCGGGTCGGGTTAAGCCGTTGCCCCAGTTGGGTCGGTGTGCAGGATGTTATCTGCGGTCAGGCCGCTCAGATCGCTCAGGTCTTGGAACGTGGCCACGGTTTCAACGCTGGCATCGTCCGGCGCCTGGAAATCTACCTTGACCAGAACACTGTTTGTTCCGTCGGTTGCCATAACGTAAAGCTCATCGCCTGCCATGGCTCCGGTGAAACTCTCGACAGCAGCTTCGATTGTGCTGGGGTTGAGGTCGGTGAGTACTGTGTCAAGACCGACAAATCCGGTGTTTGTGCCCAACATGTTGCCAGCGGAAAGCAATTCGAATCCGGTGCCATCACCGCGAAGCGCATTGGTGTCCAGCCCGTGGAACATCAGTGCGTCGGTTATATCCGCAGCCGGGCCAATCGTGAAGCCAGTCACAGTGTCTGTACCATTGCTGGCCGGGTCTGCTTCGAAGACGACGATGTCTCGTCCTGCCGCAGAAACATCAATGGTATCGTCGCCATCACCGCCGCGAGTGATGGTGTCCGTATTCGCGGCGACGAGTGTGTCATCACTATAGGTGCCAAACTGAACTGTCGTTGGTCCGCCATCAGACGTTTTGATTGTCAGCTCAATAGGCTGGCTGACGTCCTGGATTGTCATCGTGAAGATGACAAGCGGTTGAGAGAGATCTGTAAAGGTTGTCGCGGCGCCGGCAAAATTCATCGTGTCCCCGGCGCCCGGGCTGGCCAAAAACAAATCGAAGGCGTTGTTTTCCGAAACCGACGCGCTGTTGAATGTGGCAACTGAAGAGTCAAATCCGAGTTCTGCCGTCAAAGCCAAACCGTTGGAGATATCGCGTTCGGCTTCGGTGTAGATTGCGAACGTCACCGTAGATCCTGTGCGCCCGACTTCAGAGATCACGTAAGCGGCGGGTTCGTGCGCAACGGCTTGCTCGGAGACTGGTTGTGGATCCGGGCCACCCGCAACTGTCGCCTGCGCCGAAAAAACAAGGTCTTCACCGGCCTCTACAGCCGAAAAGTCAGACGCTGCGACAGACAATGTCCAGGATCCGTCTGCGGTCACTGTTGCTGATCCGACCGAAGTTCCGTTCAACGTGACATCCACCGACTGGCCGTTTGACAGTCCGTCGGATGAACCGCTGAGGGTAATACCGGAGGTTTGAGCATCGTCCAGAGCAATCGAATTGTTGACCCCGATATCGTTCAACGTCAACAAGGGGCGAAAATCTGTGGAGAGTGAGCTGTTCGCGGCTGCGGAGCTGTTTCCGGCAAGATCGTCAACAGTGGCGGAAATGGAATAGGTCGTTCCGTCAGAGAGCAGTCCAAGATCACTGGTGGGAACGGTAACTGCCCAAGACCCATTTGATGCAACGCCTGTATAGGTTTGCCCACCGAATGTAACCGAAACGGTCTGGCCATCTTCAGCCGTGGTTGTGCCCGAGATTGCAAGATCCACGCCCCTCTCGGTCACGTCCAACACGGCACCCACAGGCAGACTGTTAATGGCTATTGAAGGTGCTGTGAAGTCAGTGGCAAAGCTTGTTGTGGTTTGATTGTTGTTTCCCGCTGCGTCCGAGATCGACGCATTGATATTGTAAGTCTCGTTGTCTTGCAGGGCAGACAAATCTGTCACGGTTGCCGTATAGGTCCAGATGCCCCCGGTTACCGTTGCCGTTCCGGTAACGTCCGTAGTGCCGTCAGTGCGCGTGATCTCGACGGTAACAACTGTTCCGTCCGGCGCATCGGAAGTTCCTGACACTGTCAGGTCGGTTCCTTGTTCAACGGCGTTCATGACAGCCCCGTCGGATACGGTTGAAATTCCAATCGTCGGTGGCGTGAAATCGGTGGTAAAGCTGTTGTTGGCTTGTGGAGCTGGATTCCCGGCAGCGTCCGAGACATCCGCTGTTACGGTGATGGACGCCGCGTCAGAAAGACCTGTCAGATCCGAAGCAGGTACAGTCGCGCTCCAACTGCCTCCAGAAACCGTTGCAGTATAGGACTGCCCGTTCAAGCTGACAGTTACGATTTGACCGTCTTTTGCTGTCGTGCTTCCCGAGACGGAAAGATCTGTAGTCCGCTCGGATGCGTTCATGACAGCTCCGTCCGAGAAACTGTCGATGCTGAGTGTCGGCGCGGTCACATCCTTGGAAAGTGTCACTTCAGCCTGCGGTGCCGTCACGCCGCTGGCGTCGTCGACATCCGCTGTAACAGAGAAGTTGCCCCCATCCGGCAGAGACGCCAGATCCCCAGTTGGCACAGTCACGTTCCAGGCCCCGCCGGATACTGTTCCGGAATATGCTTGACCATCGAGGGTTACGGTAACTTGTTGACCATCCTCAACATTTGACGTCAGCCCGCTGATGGTCAAGTCGGATCCGGCTTCGGTTGCGTTCAGTACGGAACCAACAGGAAGCGGTGATATCGAAATGGAAGGGCCGGTCAGGTCCACGGGAACCGATACAAGAAGCGGCACTGCCGGATTGCCCGACACATCTTCGACGGCAACCAGAATCGATGCAGGCACTCCGGTGGAAAGACTGCCCAGATCGGAATTGGGGATCGTTACACTCCAGCTTCCGCCAAAAGCGGTGCCTGTATGCACTTGTCCGTTGAACGTAACGATGATGGTCTGACCGTCCTCTGCCGTGGTGGAACCGGTCAAGGCCAGGTCGCCGGCTACGTCGATCAGTTCTATCGAGCCGCCAGCCACGGGATCCAGAGAAACAGTTGGTGCAGTAAAATCAGTATCAAAGCTTCCGCTAGCCTGTGGTGCGGAGTTTCCCGTCGCGTCGGCAACATCAGCGGTAACGGCAATCGTCGAGCCATCAGGTAGGGCCGAGAGGTCTGCCGCCGGGGCAGTAACGCTCCATTGTCCGTTGGATACTGTGCCCGAATAGTCTTGCCCATTCATTGAGACGGTAACGGTCTGCCCGTCTTCTGCATCGGTCGTTCCGGTGACTGTCAGATCTGTTGCCTGTTCGATCGAATTCAAAACAACGCCATCGGAAAACCCGGTGATCGACAGGGTTGGTGGAATTGTATCAATATCGAACTGAACGGATTCGCTTGACAGTTCCGTGCCTGAATCGTCCAGATGTCTGACTGTCACCGTAGAGACGCCTTGCGGAAGCGCATTTGCTTCGGCAGCAGTGAGAGAAACGCTCCAACTGCCGTCATCGTTGGGCGTTACGCTTTTGACAAGCGAACCTATCGTGACCTCAACCGTCGATGTTCCTTCAGGAGCGGTGGCATTGGTAATGGCGCTGTTCAATGCCGTTGCCTGAAGTTCGGCCAGGTTCAGGCTGGTGTAGCTCGATTCTGGTTGGGGTTGGGGTTCAGGCTTTGGCGCGACGGGTTCAGAGGAATCGCCGCCACCGCCACCTCCGCCTGCGGCGGCAGCCGCACCGGCCAGACCAAGGCCACCCAGTGCAGCCCCTGCACCGCTGATTCCACCAGCTGCCGCTCCGGCTTCAGCTGCGCTGAACTGGGCGATTTGGGCAACCGCCTCTTCTGCGATCATGATTGCGCCGCTGTCCAAAACCTGTACGTTTTCCGCCGCCACGATCATCGTCCGACCGTCAGCCATTTTCAGAAGAACATCGCCGTTTTTCAGCAGTTTGGCGGATCGCACACCCGGAATTGTTTCTGCGAACTGGAAGGCGTACAGCTCCTCGACGGTTGCTTGCGACAACGCGGGCAAAGCCATCAATGTGGACATAAGGCCGCCAGCCGCGCCTCGACCCGCCCAACGACCAAGCTTTCCATTGATCCATTGTTGAACTTGAGATTTGCGATCTCCGTCCGTTGAGTCAGCCGCCGGACGATTGTTGGCCTCAGGTGCTATGGTCATCTTGCCCTCGCATGTGGTGTCCGCGATCATCGCAACAGGAAAGGATGTGCTGTTTGGCGTTTTGCTCATCTGTCTTTCCCATTTGTTGCCGTTGCGATCGGACCTGAAAAAATTGAGTTAAACTGAAACCGAACTTCTCGTTTTCACCACAATTCTGCTTTGGTTTCGGTCTGCTCATCTGGTCATCTTGCCGTAACTGCCAGGGGTGGCGTGTGAGGTGATGGCTGTGATGCTTCAGTTCGAAAGTGTAGTGGCAACGGGGAGCACGGCGCTCGATTCAGGTATCGGCGATACGGCTTTAAAAACGCTTAACGGGAATACGTATCTCTACACGGTGACCGGTCCGGGTGGCGGCGTCGCAGTCTGGCGGTTGGCCGAAGGTGCCCTGCCGCAGCTGGTTGACACAGAATATTACAGCGGTTCGATCACCTTCCAGGTGGGGCGCAGTGCCACGCCGATAACGCTGGCGGGAACCGAGCAGATTGCGCTCGATATCAACACTGCCGCGGGCCTGGTCGGGTATGACGTGAACGCGGACGGAACGATCGGTAGCCTGAAAGAAACAGGAACGCTCAACGGAGGCGGAGATATCTCGGCCATCGTACAGTTTTCACTTGGGTCTTCGGATGTCCTTGCGATGGCGCATGCGGATACCGACAATATCGGAACCTATCATGTTAACGCGAACGGGACGCTCAGTCTTGCGGATTTGATTGCCGGCACAGCGGATGCCATGCAGACATTGCGGTCGGGTTCGGAACATTTTCTGATCTCAAGTGACGCGGCAACAGACTCTGTCGCGACGTACCGCATCGACTCCGGCACGGGCACGTTAACCGAGATCAACAATGATTCGGCACTCGGAACCCTTGGTGTTTCAACCCCAACGGATGTCGAGACCGTAGAGGCATACGGTAAATCCTGGGTTGTGGTGGCGGGGTCCGGCAGCAACTCCCTCAGTGTTCTTCAATTGAACAGCGATGGAAGTTTGAAGGCGACGGACCATGTGCTTGATACGCTTCATACGCGGTTTGAATCGGTTCAGGATCTGGCGGTCATAGACGTGAACGGGCGAGTCTTTGTGGTTGCAGGCGGCGGCGATGATGGCCTGTCTCTGTTCACTCTGACACCCGAAGGTCAACTGGTTCATCTGGACAGTTTCGCGGACACGGTGGCGAGTGGGTTGCAGAATGTCGAATCGATCAGCGTTGCGCATGTGGGTGATGAGTTGCAAATTTTCGTAACATCGCAACAGGATGCCGGAGTGACTGTCCTGATTGTTCCGGTTGATGATCTGGGTGCGGTAAGAAAAGGGTTCGGTACGGTGAACGGGAGTGCGTCGGACGATATCCTGAGCGGCAGTATTCTGGACACGACCCTACTGGGAGGCGCCGGAGACGACATTCTCATCGTGGGGAAGGGTGCGACGACGATGTCGGGTGGTGCAGGGGCCGACATCTTCGTGATGCAGTCCGGTAGTGGTCTGACCACAATAACCGATTTTCAGGCGGGCTTGGATCGACTGGATATGTTCGACTACCTTCTGTTGCGGTCGCCTCAGCAACTGACCTTTACCAGCACGGCAAACGGGGCTCAGATCGAATATCGTGGCGAGACCGTGCAGGTCCAATCCGCCTCGGGCGGTGCTTTGACAAGCACGGATATCTTTGGCGCAGGCTTCGCCGGACCGGATCACATCCCGGTAGATTTCGGGGACCTGGGCGGGCAGACACCGGGCAGCTCTGATGGATTGGTCGGGCAGATTACGGTGGACAGCGAGGCCGCAAATCCGGGGCTGACGGACGCGGAAATCCGGTTCACGCCAGACGGCGGGGGTACGGTATCCGCTACCGCAGATGATCAGGGGCGGTTCGAACTGGAATTGCCGGATGGCACCTTTCCCGGAGTGCTGGACATCACCAAACACTATTCCACGGCAAGCGGGAGGATTGACGCGCTGGACGCTTTGCAAGTTTTGCGTATCTCGGTTGGTCTTGATCCGACATGGGGTCCAGCGACCTCGGAAAACCTGATAGCCGCAGACGTCAACAGGGATGGCACCGTCAACGCCCTGGATGCGCTTGCAATTTTGCAAGTCGCCGTCGGACAGCCCACGGCCCATGACCCTGAATGGGTATTTCTGGATGAAAACGCGGACCTTTCCGGAATATCCAAGGACAATGTAGCCTATCAAACGGGTATCGATGTTGTGGCCTTGGATGGGGTTATCAACGCGGACATGACGTCTATCTTATTGGGTAATCTCGAAGCGACCTGAACGTCGAGTGATGTCTCGGGTGAAGCAAGGTTTGTAACACTAAAAACGGGATGGCACTGGCTGGCTTTTACGGCCAAATTGACACGTCCCAGGCTCAGCGCTCGAATGCCATCCCACATTGTGGTGCTTTTGGTTTCGGCCCAAGCGTTGTCGCGCCTGCGGCTTCGTTATCTGTTCCATCCCTGTGTTTTCATGTGGAGATGGCCCAGTATTTTCAATGGATTCTACCAGAATCGCAATTTGCCTGTGATAATCGCCTGACCTTTAGAACCGATAAGCCGCTCAAATTGCTGATCGGACAACATAGGTCTTGGCGTCGGTGGAGCAAATGTGACATAGCAGGCCGAGACTTCAACACAGAGATGAAAACTAGTAACAATGGAAATATTGGCGCTTTCCATTCCGGAAGTGAAACTGATTACCCCGAAGCGTTTTGGCGATCATCGCGGGTTCTTTGAGGAAACCTACAATGCCGACGGCTTTGCGGCACAAGGGATTCATACGCAATTCGTTCAGGACAATCATTCCCTTTCGAGCACGGTGAACACGGTACGCGGACTGCATTTTCAAGCTCCGCCAAAGGCGCAGGCTAAACTGGTGCGCTGCGGTCGTGGGCGGCTGTTTGATGTCGCGGTCGATATCCGCAAAGGCTCGCCCACCTATGGTCACTGGGTCGGTGAAGAACTGAGTTTCGAGAATGGGCGGATGCTGTTGGTTCCGGTGGGATTCGCGCATGGGTTTGTGACGTTGGAGCCGGAGACCGAGATCGTCTACAAGTGTTCTGATACCTACGCGCCGGAAACTGAAGGTGCGGTTTGTTGGGACGATCCCGATATCGGCATTAAATGGCCACAGAACAATTCAGAACCCCAGCTGTCCGAGAAAGATCGGATCGCACCACTTCTGCGCGAAATTGAATCACCTTTCGTATTCGAGGGCACACAATGAAAATTCTGGTTACGGGCGGGGCGGGCTTTATCGGCTCTGCCGTTATCCGTCGCGCGATTGCCGATGGGCATTCGGTCGTCAATGTCGATGCCCTGACCTACGCGGCCTGTCTGGACAATGTTGCCGCTGTCGCAGATGTGCCGGAATACGTTTTTGAACATGCGGATATCCGGGATGCGGCCGCGATGTCGGCAATTCTGAACACGCACCAGCCCGACGCGATCATGCATCTGGCCGCTGAAAGCCATGTTGACCGTTCGATCGATGGCCCGGCAGCGTTCATCGACACGAACCTGACCGGTACTTATGTATTGTTGGAAGCCGCACGCACCTATTGGGTGGGTGCAGGCCGACCCGAGCATTTCCGGTTTCATCATATTTCAACCGATGAAGTCTTTGGATCCTTGGGTGAAACTGGGTTTTTCACCGAAGACAGCCCATACCAGCCGAACTCACCTTATTCGGCCTCGAAAGCGGGATCGGATCATCTCGTGCGGGCGTGGCGTGAAACATACGGCCTGCCAGTGGTTCTTACCAATTGCTCCAATAATTACGGCCCTTACCAGTTCCCGGAAAAGCTGATCCCCGTGGTCATCCTCAGCGCGCTGGCAGGCAAACCGATCCCGATTTACGGGAAAGGTGACAATATTCGCGACTGGCTGCACGTCGACGACCATGCCGAAGCCCTGTTGCTGGTTCTCGAAAAGGGCGAACTGGGCCGCAGCTACAACATCGGTGGCGAGAATGAGATGACCAATCTTGATCTTGTCAGAATGCTATGCGCAATTCTGGATCGCCTCAAGCCGGGTGAAACTCCCTATGCGGATTTGATCACGTTCGTCGCTGATCGCCCCGGTCACGATCAGCGCTATGCCATTGACCCGACCCGGATTCGCACGGAACTGAACTGGCGCCCTTCCTATACGCCTGAAACTGGTCTGGAACAGACAGTCCAGTGGTATCTGGACAACAGCGCGTGGTTAAACGCCCTGCAGGCCCGCAGCGGTGTGGGTGAGCGACTGGGTGTTGCCAAATGAAGGCGCTGGTATTCGGCCGCGGGGGGCAGGTGGCGACCGAGTTGCGACGTCGCGGACAGGCACATGATGTCTTGGTTGAATCCCTGGATCGCGCCGCGGCGGATTTGTCGGATCCGACGCAATGTGCAGAAGCCATCCGGAACACGGATGCGGACGTGATCATCAATGCAGCAGCCTATACTGCCGTAGACCAGGCCGAAGAAGAAAGAGAGCTGGCGAAGCGGATCAACGGAGATTCACCCGGAGCAATGGCGCGTGCCGCCGCGGCCCGAGACCTGCCCTTTCTGCATATTTCCACAGACTACGTTTTTGACGGTTCTGGAACGACCCCTTGGAGCACCGATAATCCGACCGGGCCGTTGGGAGCCTACGGTCAAACCAAACTGGACGGCGAACGCCAGATTGCAGCGGCTGGTGGACAGCACGCCATTTTGCGCACAAGCTGGGTTTTTTCGGCCCACGGAAAGAACTTTGTAAAGACCATTATCCGACTGGCAGCGACCCGTGACAAGCTGACCATTGTCGCAGATCAGATCGGTGGGCCAACACCTGCTGCCGACATTGCCGACACCTTGCTTGAAATGGCCAAGGCCGGCCCTGAAGCCAAAGGCGGCGTGTTCCACTATTCCGGTGCACCCGATGCCAGCTGGGCGGATTTCGCCCGTGAAATTGTTTCTCAATCCGGCTTGTCGGTTCAGATCGAAGATATTCCAACCGAAGCGTACCCAACGCCTGCGCCCAGGCCGCTGAACTCACGTATGGATTGTTCGCGGCTTGAAAATGTGTTCGGAATTCACAGGCCCGACTGGAAAGCTGGACTGGCCGAGATATTGAGCGAGTTGAAGTCAGCGACCAGCTGAACCTTGAAAGGACAGATTATGCAGCGCAAAGGCATTATTCTTGCCGGTGGGTCCGGAACCCGGCTTTACCCGATTACCATGGCGATATCGAAGCAGTTGCTGCCGATCTACGACAAGCCGATGATCTTTTACCCTCTGAGTGTTTTGATGCTGTCGCAGATCCGCGAAATCGCGATCATCACCACCCCTCAGGATCAGGATCAGTTTCAGCGCCTGTTGGGGGATGGCAGTCAATACGGGTTGTCCTTGACCTGGATTGTGCAACCGTCTCCTGATGGTCTGGCGCAGGCTTATACACTGGCCGAGGATTTTCTGGATGGTGCCCCGTCTGCATTGATTCTGGGTGATAACATTTTCTTCGGACATGGCCTTCCGGACCTGCTGCTCGAGGCGGATCAACTGGAGCGCGGCGGTACGGTTTTTGCGTATCGGGTCGCTGATCCCGAACGCTACGGCGTTGTGGATTTCGAAGGAAACAAAGCCCGCGCGATCGTCGAAAAACCAAAGGTACCTCCGTCGAACTACGCGGTGACGGGTCTTTATTTTCTGGATGGCGATGCTCCGGCCCGGGCGCTTGAGGTCAAACCGTCAGATCGCGGCGAGCTGGAAATCACGTCGCTGTTGGAGATGTATCTGGACGAAGGTTTGCTGGATGTGCAGACCATGGGGCGCGGTTTTGCCTGGCTGGATACCGGCACACACGGGTCTTTGCTGGATGCGGGAAACTTCGTGCGCACGATCACGGAACGTCAGGGTATGCAGACCGGCAGCCTGGATGAAATTGCCTGGGCGAATGGCTGGATCGACGACGAGGCTCTTGATACGCGCGCGCGCCTGTTCGCCAAGTCCACGTACGGCACCTATCTGAAGGGGCTTTTGAGCTAGGCCGGGAACTGTCTCATGGTTACGTGTTCAGGCTGGATTTAGCTTGGGCCGCAAACTGCTTCACGCTTTGTGATCAAGGTCTGAACGGGGCTGGTCGGGCATTCCGACCATGCCAAACGCCGCGCAAGAAGGCCCATTGTTTGGCGCGTTTTCTCGCTGAGAACAACACAACCGGTGACAGCATTTGCAGAAGCGCCGATGCCAGGGCTCGACCAAAAGCCATCGGGACTTCATGTTTGCGGGCGACATAAACTCTCGATTGCCCCATATACCAGCCTTTCAGGCCAGCGATGGCTGGGCTTCCTGGAGAAGACTTGCCTCTGGCGTGGCGCATCTGAGCGTTGTGAATATAGTACAGTGGACCGCAGACAGCCTTGAGCCGCAGGCTCAGGTCATCGTCTTCATGATACAGAAAGATCTCGGGATCAAACCCGCCAACCGCTTCGAATGCTTCGCGGCGGACAAGAAACGCGGCGCCGACGAGGACCGGCAATTCAAAGTCGGAATTGGCTGTTTTCCTGGGCAGGGTCTCATTTCGGGGAATGATCACACTGTAGCGCCTGAAACGAGGTGCCCCCTTCCGGTCGAGAATAGCAGGATTGAATGCTGACGCATCCGGATGATTGTCGGCCCCCTCTTGCAGAGCGTCTAACGCTCCGGGCAACAAATGAGAATCCGGGTTCAGAAACAAAAGCAGGTCCGAGGTTGCTTTGGCGGCACCAAGGTTGCAGGCGCGGCCAAATCCAATGTTTTCAGGGTTTTCGACCAGAGTTGCGCCGTGTGCCTTTGCCAATTGCCGCACCGTTTCAATATCATCCGACCCATTGTCGACTAGAATCGTGGGCACGCCTTCGGGGATCGAATTCAGCATCTCAGGCAGGACCCCGGTGCTGTTGTAGCAAACGCTTATGATCGTAATCTGTGACAATCCTGCCCGCCGTATCTGTGGAATGGACCTGATTGTTACTTCCTCTCAAACACAGTTAGGGTCAACCCCGGTTCCAGTGTGACAGGTCTGGGCTGCAGAGTGCACTCTGTGGCCTTGTCCGCTCAGCGACAACAATCTGTGAAGTATTTGAAGCGGTTTGAACCGGTGAAGCCAGGACATAAAACCGATCAACGAGGGTGGCAGGTTGGCGAAAACACGTTGGGAAGTGCTGGGCTTTTTGCTCTGAGCAGTGCGATGTACGTCTTTGTGGTTTTCCGATTTCCGACAAATGAGGTGAGTGAGCAGATTGTTGCCTGTCGTCTAGTTTGAAACCAGGAAGTAGCAGCACGCCTTGAAAGCGATATAGGAATCCCGGTGCAATCCATTTGCCAGAGTAATGCGCATGCGGTGCACCGTAGGTGTTGCAAATGGTTGCAGACGCAAGGGTGCGCGCTTTGTACCAAGCGCGCATCTGACAGACATCATACTGCCTAAACCGCAACCTTCCGCGATATCGGTAAGCTGCGGAAACTATGCAATTATTTCAAGCATGCCTCTGATGGAACGCGGCAGGAAACCACGAAATACGTCTCGACAGTCACGCGTATGTCGACTCTCCAAGGTGAACGGGTTTCGAACCACAATTCAGTCTAAAAGCGTTACTTTGGAAGTGGTTGCGGAGAATCTTCGTTGTCAATGGCCCCAGGCGAGGGGTCATTGCTGCCGGGGAAGTTTTGTGCAACAGTAACCGCCGAAACTGAGTATTATCTGGGTATAACATCTGAAGCCTCATGTATCGGTTTGGTATTGGGGATTGCTGAACCAGACCAAACTATATAGCAGCCGAATTGAAGCACGAAATAAGCATCACGGAAGAATTGCAGTGAGCGATAGACACACTTACGAATACGACATTGATATGAATAGTGATGTAGCACCTGCACGTGTGCTGCGCATGGTAAAGCCCGGGTCCAAGGTGCTTGAGATCGGGGCCGGGCCTGGTTCGATCACGCGCCATCTTTCCGGCACGTTGGAATGTGATGTTGTGGCGCTTGAGATCGACCCTTCGGCGATCGAGAAGCTAAAGCCGTTTGCCCGTTCGGTGTACCCGATGGATCTCAACGATGATTCATGGAGTGACATCGTTCGCGAAAAAGACGGGGTTTTCGATTACGTGATCGCAGCAGACGTTCTGGAACACGTTTACGACCCGTGGAGCGTTCTTTCAGGCATGAAATCGCTTTTGAACGACACGGGGTCGGTGATTCTTTCGCTGCCGCATGTTGGCCATGCAGCGATTGCTGGTTGTCTTGTCGATGAAGATTTCGAGTATCGTGACTGGGGCCTGTTGGATCGAACCCATGTCCGGTTTTTCGGCGTCAAAAATGTTCAGCACCTGCTGTCTTCGCAGGGTATGAGCATTGAACAAGCCGAGTTTGTGGTTCGTTCGCCAGAGATGACGGAGTTTTGCCACCGGTGGAGTCGTTTGCCTCAGGATGTTCAGGCTGCATTGCAGCGCAATCGCTATTCTCATGTGTTCCAAGTCGTGAGCAGATCGGTCCCGAAAGAACGCGCGGTAAATGATATCTACCTGATGGGTTTACCCGTCGAACAACCCGATGAAGAAACCAGACAGCATTGGACCAACATGATGGCTGGTTTGCCTCTGTCCGAGGACGTTGACCTGCAATCAACGATCGGTCCCGTTAACTCAGGTACAGGTTCGCGCGTTGATCCGGGCCCACTGGCCAAGAAGAAAAAAAAATCGCTTGCGCGGATGTTGGGGTTGAAGAAGTAATGTCCACGAGCATCGCCAATCGTGAATTTGGCAGTATCAGGACTATTGCCTTCTACCTACCTCAGTTCCATCCGATCCCGGAAAACGATGAGTGGTGGGGCAAGGGCTTCACCGAGTGGACAAATGTCGCAAAAGCCAAGCCACTTTTCACCGGGCACTATCAAACTCATCTTCCTACAGATCTGGGGTTTTATGACTTGCGGGTCCGTGAAACGCGGCTTGAGCAGATTGAAATGGCCAAAGCCAGCGGAATTGATGGATTCTGCTACCATTACTACTGGTTTTCCGGAAAGCGACTGCTCGAACGTCCCGTCGACGAAATGCTTGCGGATCCTGAAAGCGATATGCCGTTTTGTCTTTGCTGGGCGAATGAGAACTGGACGCGCCGCTGGGATGCGGCTGAACACGAGATCCTCATTGAGCAGAAGTACAAGCCCGAAGACGATCTGGAATTCATTAAGTCGATCGAGCCTTTTTTTCGTGACCCTCGCTACATAACAGTAGATGGCGCTCCGTTCCTGATTGTGTATCGTCCACAACATCTGAAGAACTCGCGCAAAACCGTTCAGGTCTGGCGAGACTATTGCGCGTCTGTTGGAATCCCCAAAATACATCTGGCCTGTGCGCTTACGCACCGTAACTGGGACTACGCGTCATACGGGTTTGATTCCGGTGTGGAATTCCCGCCCCACAGCATCAACGTGCCCAACCTCTCGCCAGAGGTGGATTTGTTCGACGATTTCCAAGGCCATTGCGTCGACTTTTCCGCGATCGCAGAACAGTACCTGGGTCACAACTATGGACCGGAAAACAACGTTCATCGATCGGTTTTTCCGTCCTGGGACAACACTGCCCGGCGGAAAGAAAATGCCATGATTGTTTTGAACGGAACGCCACAGAACTATGAATATTGGCTCTCGCAAGCCTTGCGCAAAACCGCTCAGGATTTCCCTGACCAGGAACGTTTCGTTTTCGTGAATGCATGGAATGAATGGGCGGAAGGATGTCATCTTGAACCGGATCGGGAGTATGGGCACGCGTTTTTACACGCGACTAAAGCCGCTCTACAGGGGTCAAAGCTGACCGACTGGACGCATGTGGGTGTGCCCGAGATCTCGCGCCGTCGCGAAGCCACCCAAGGTCACGCGCAACCCGTTCCATATGGTGCCAATAAATCATTGGCCAAACGGGCTTTCCGTCTTTTGCGCGATACGGTCAGCGGTCGGTTGCTGAAGCAATGGCTGTCCGCGGCCCGCACAAAATAGAAAACCACGCTGGATTGAGTTGCATGAAAGTTCCAAGTACTCGTCATGCAACTCTGTCTCGTGCTTTGCGTAGAAAAAAAGGTTTTCTTTGTCATAGTCGGCACGACGCGCCTTAGTACGAGAAACTGCATGTCCGTCAAAGATACCCTGCTTTACTATTTGCTGACCGCGGCGTCGAAACTCAGCCCACCTTTGTCGCCACGTACGGCAAGGCGGTTTAGAAATTCAGCCAAGAAAAGAGACCCCAAACGGGGTTGGGACAAACCGGGGCAATCAAACAGGCAGGGATTTGAAGCCGTTGGTCAGGCCGAAGAGTTCAAACCTTTCGACCCGCCTGCGAAAGCTGATCCCGCAGTACGGGCGATCGCGCATTACCTGCCGCAATTTCACCCATTTAAAGAGAATGATGAATGGTGGGGTAAAGGCTTTACCGAATGGACCAATGTCGGAAAGGCCGTTCCGAATTACCCGGGCCATTACCAGCCTCACTGTCCTATTCATCTGGGCTACTACGACTTGCGGTTGCCAGAGATCATGGTCGAACAGGCGCGGATCGCGAAATCTTACGGGATAGGAGGCTTCTCCTATTACTACTATTGGTTCGGCGGAAAGACCCTGATGGAACACCCGCTCGAACAAATGTTGGGCAATCCGGAGGTTGACATGCCTTTTTGCCTGACATGGGCAAATGAAAACTGGACGCGCCGATGGGACGGGCGGGCGCATGACGTTCTTATCGCGCAGAACCATTCGATCGAGGATTCCCTGAACCTTCTCCGCCATATACGCAAGTACTTTGATGATCCGCGCTACATTCGGATTGATGGGAAGCCGGTTTTCATCGTTTACCGTGCGAACATCATACCGAATATCGAAGAAACAACCGCAGCATGGCGAAAAGAGGCGCAGAGCTGGGGCGAATCGGACCTGTATCTCATCGCTGCCCAGACTTTCGATATTGGCGATCCCGAGAAACTGGGTTTCGACGCTGCTATGGAGTTCCCTCCGCATCAGGTAAAGCGCACCGACATCACGGATGAGATGGGGATCTACAATCCAGAGTTCACAGGAGCCGTTCTGGATTATCAAGCCGTGGTCGAGGCAGAGCTTCAAAAGCCGGAACCTGAATACAAGTTGTTTCGGTCCTCCACGCTTTCCTGGGACAATACCGCGCGCAATCAGGATGCTCCTCGGATTATGGGCCGGTTTTCAATCGATGCCTACAGGCGCTGGACGGAACATTTGTGTCGTCAGGTTCTTGCGCAGGAAAAATACAGTGCTGACGAAAAAATCGTTTTCATAAACGCATGGAACGAGTGGGCAGAGGGGACCCATCTGGAGCCTGATCGAAGATACGGCTTTGCTTATCTTCAGGCAACGTATGACGCATTACCCAAAAAAGTCTGAGAGTCAGATCAACACGTGAAGTTTTCGACTTCCCGGTTTCGAGGATCGGAAGGCAAGCTCCTCTGATATCCTGCCGACTCATGTTGCTTATAGTTCAGTCACTACTCTGATCGACCATTTGATGCTGTTCCCAATCGTTTGGTCTGCCAGTGCGACCTGCGATTTGGTCGAACATCCATTGCACTGCTTCGTCGCCGTCAGAACGGATATGCCGATAAAGGCGGAGTTCGATCGGAGGTACTTCAACCGGCAACCTCAACATGCGAAGCCCCATTTCACGCGCGCTGCGTTCGGTCAGCGTGGCAACCATGTCGGTCTTGTGCAGAATGTCCTGGATGTTCTGATAGCTTTGCATCTGAAGCCCGAGTTTTCGCCGCGCGCCCAATTTGCGCAGGACGATGTCGACCGGACTCGCCCCCTGAGGTCGAGAGGAAACATGCAGGTGAGTCAGCTGAAGATAACTCTCCAGCGTCAATGGGTCACTGCCCAGCGGGTGGTCGGGTCGCATGGCACAGACATAACGGTCCTTCATGATGGTCTGGCTGATCAGATCCGAACTGTCCGGCATCGGAATGTCCGACGCGATGTCGATCGTGCCCTGCTGCAACGCCTTGCGCGTATCCCGGCGGGGAATGCGCACGAGGCTGAGTTCGACCTGCGGTGCCGTGCCTTGAAACCCGGACAAAAGCCCGGGCAGGATGATGAGGCTGTGAAGGTCGACCAAACTGACCCGGAACAGCCGTTTGCTGGTAAACGGGTCGAACCGTTCACCCTGTGCCGATGCGGCTTGCAACTGGTGGAGAGCGGCTGAGATCCTGTCCGAAATGCTCTCTGCCAGGGCCGTGGGTTGCATCCCCGTGCCGGTTTTCACGAAAAGCGGGTCGTTCAGTGTCTTGCGCAACCGGGTCAGGGCGTTGCTGACGGCCGGTTGCGTGATCGACAGGCGTTCGGCAACACGGGTCAGGTTTCGCTCGGTATAGATGGCGTCGAAAACAACAAAAAGATTCAGGTCGATCTTGTTGAGCTTGGTCGTCATGTCATTCACCAGATTTATGCTGACGATCATGCAAGTAAATTTCACAAATGTCATTGGTGGCGGTAAGCTGTAAGACATCCTGGCGGAAAACGGAGATTTGTGCATGACATCATCCGGCCTCGAACTCGATACCGAGCGGCTTTCGACATATTTGGGGCGCCACATCGAAGGTTTCGCCGGTCCGTTGTCCTATCGGAAGTTTTCAGGTGGGCAGTCGAACCCAACCTATCTGCTGAAGGCCGGTGGTTCGAAATACGTGCTGCGCCGCAAACCGCCGGGCGACCTGCTGCCTTCGGCCCATGCCGTGGATCGGGAATATCGTGTTCTCAAGGCACTTCATGGCACTGCGGTTCCGGTCGCCAAACCTTACGTGTTGTGTGAGGACACGGATGTCATCGGTTCCATGTTCTATGTCATGAGCTTCCAGGAGGGTCGGATCTTCTGGAACCCGGCGCTTCCTGAGTTGGACGTGACGGACCATCGCCCGATTTTCGACGAAATGATCCGCGTTCTGGCTGCGCTGCATTCGGTTGACACAGGTGCCGTCGGCCTGTCTGATTTCGGCAAACCGGGGAATTACTTCGAACGCCAGTACAGCCGCTGGACCAAACAGTACCGCGCTGCGGAAACCAGTAATCTTCCAGAGATGGAACAGCTTATGGGCTGGCTGGCCCGCAATTTGCCGGATGGTGACGGTTCGGTCAGTCTGATCCACGGCGATTTTCGCATCGACAACTTTATCTTCACTTCGGATACCCCGCAGATTACTGCGATTCTGGATTGGGAACTGTCGACGCTGGGCCACCCGATGGCTGACCTGGGCTATTTCTGTGTCTGTCTCCGGTTGCCGCCGACCGGTCTGATCCGGGGGTTGCAAGGGCTGGATCGCGCTGCTTTGAACATCCCTTCCGAAGCCGAGATGATCGAGCGGTATTGTTTGCTGCGTGACCTGCCGGAGATTGAGAACTGGACCTTCTATCTGGCGTTTTCCTTCTTCCGGATGGCTGCGATTGCACAGGGTGTTTACAGCCGTGCGCTGGCGGGAAATGCATCGAACGAGAACGCGATGGCGTTCAAGGATCTGGTGGCCCCTCTGGCGCAAATGGCGCTCGACGAAATCGCCGCTGCAACGCACTGAAGAGGATCACAATGGATTTTGCCCCATCGCCACGCGCCGAGGAAATGCACGACCGGCTAAAAGCCTTCATGCAGGCGCATATCTATCCGCGCATTCGCGACCACAAAGAGGAAATAGAAGCCGGCCATTTCCCGGTTTCGTTCATGGAAGACCTCAAGTCGCTGGCCCGCGCCGAGGAGCTTTGGAACATGTTCCTGCCCTCCTTGCGGGATGATGAGCCCGGTACGCGGCTCAGCAATCTTGATTACGCGCCCCTGGCCGAGTTGATGGGGCAGGTGAGCTGGTCTTCGGAAGTGTTCAACTGCAACGCGCCGGATACCGGGAACATGGAATTGCTGCACATGTTCGCCACGCCCGAGCAGCGCGAAGAGTGGTTGGTGCCGCTGTTGAACGGCAAGATCCGCTCGGCCTTTGCCATGACCGAGCCGGATGTGGCGAGTTCGGACGCGACCAACATAACGACATCCATCCGGCGCGCGGGGGATGAATACGTCATCAATGGCCGCAAGTGGTTCATCACCAATGCGTGCCACCCCAACACCAGACTGTTCATCGTCATGGGCAAAACCGACCCGAACGCCGATCGCCATAAACAGCAAAGCATGATCATCGTTCCAAAGAATACGCCCGGTTTGGAGATCGTGCGCAATCCGACGATCCTGAACATGCACGATCCCGAAGGGCATGCTGAACTGGTTTTCAAGGACGTGCGCGTCCCGGCCGGCAATCTGCTGGGTGAAGAGGGCAGCGGCTTTGCACTGGCTCAGGCGCGGCTTGGGCCGGGGCGTATTCATCATTGCATGCGTTCGATCGGGGCGGCGGAAATGGCGCTGAACCTGATGGTGGAACGCGCCCAGGAACGGAAGACATTTGGCAAGCAGCTTTCGGAACAAGGCGTGATCCGTGAATGGATCGCGAAATCCCGGTTAGAGATCGAACAGGCCAGGCTGTTGACCCTGAAGGCGGCCTGGAAGGTAGATCAGGTGGGCGCGAAAAAGGCGTTCCGCGAAATATCTCTGATCAAGGTGGTAGCGCCCCAGGTGCATGCAACGGTTACGGACCGTGCAATGCAGGTTTTTGGCGCTATGGGCATGACGCCTGACACGCCTTTGGCCGACAGTTACACTTGGGCCAGGGCGTTGCGCTACGCCGACGGTCCTGACGAGGTTCATCTTCAGGCTATTGCCAAACAGGAGTTGAAGAATTCCAACTATGGGATGTCCGCGCTATGGCTGACGCCGCCTCCGAGGTAAGTCAGGGCAGGGATGGTATCATCCGAATATCCCGAAGATATGCAAGCCGAGTTGCCCGGATTGCCCGGGCATTTGGACACGGAGCGTGTTGCGCTATGTTCCGGCGGCAAGTAAGTCACTCGCCTTTTCTCCGATCATGATCGCGGGGGCGTTTGTGTTGCCGCTGACGATTTCGGGCATGATCGAACAATCCGCGACCCGCAGGTTTCCGATGCCGTGAACCTTTAGCGCAGGATCTACGACTGCGGTTTCATTCGTACCCATCGCGCAGGTCCCCGTTGGGTGATAGATCGAAACGGAATTCGACCTGACCCAGTCCAGAGTGCCCTCGTAATCGTCGACAGATAGTTGAGATGTCGGGCGGAACTCTTCGGAAATCTTTGATGCCAGCGGATTGTGCTGTGCGATTCTGCGGGCGATGTTCACGCCGTCGACGATGGTCCGGCAATCCGTTTCCGTCGACAGATAGTTCGGAATGATCTTTACATGCTGTGACGGGTCCGGGCCGTTCAGATGCAGTTCACCCCTGCTTTCCGGCCGCAGCTGGCACACGGACATGGTAAAGGCGGAAAACGGGTGTACGCCTTCGCCGGGGCTGTCGGCGGACCATGGTTGTACATGGAACTGAATGTCGGGCGTTTCCACGTCCGGGCGTGTTTTCATGAATCCAGTTGCAAGGCTGGCTGCCATGGTCATCGGACCTGCGCGGAACAACGCGTATTTGAGCGCAATGCGGGCCTGATTGATCAGGCTGCGCACCTCGTCATTCAATGTGGGCTCATTGCATTTGAAAACGAGACGGGCCTGCAAATGATCTTGCAGTCTTTTGCCGACACTGGGCAAGGCATGTACCGGATCGATCCCGTTTTTCTTCAGGTGGTCAGGATCGCCGATACCCGACAACATCAGAATTTGAGGAGAGTTGATTGCACCACCGGACAGGATGATTTCGCGCCGTACTTTGAGGGTTATCTCATTGCCTGCGCGATCCCTATAGACAAGTCCGGTCGCCCGTTTCCCATCCAGCTTTATGCGTGTCACCAGTGCGTTCGTGATGATATTCAGGTTTTGCCTGTTTCGAATTGGTTTCAAATACGCCACGGCTGAACTGCACCTGCGACCATTGCGGGTGGTCAGCTGAAAGTACCCTACGCCTTCCTGATCTGCGCCGTTGTAATCTGGATTGAAAGGGTATCCGGCGGCTTGTGCTGCCGCGACCCATGCGTCGCAGATCGGTCGCTGAATGCGCATGTTCGACACCGATAGCGGCCCGCCGACACCGTGATACGGGTCTTCGCCGCGCTCTTGATCTTCGCTGCGTTTAAACAGCGGCAGCACGTCGTCCCAACCCCAACCGACATTCCCCATCTGGCGCCAGCGGTCATAATCTTCCTTTTGGCCGCGCACATAGAGCAAACCGTTCAGTGAGGATGAGCCGCCGAGCACTTTCCCGCGCGGCCAGTCGATCGAGCGCCCGTTCAGACCTAGATCAGGCTCGGTCCTGTAACACCAGTCCACCGAAGGGTTGTGCATGGTCTTGAAATAGCCAACCGGGATGTGGATCCAGGGGTTGGTGTCGCGGCCGCCGGCCTCCAACAGCGCGACGGTCGTGTTGGGGTCGGCGCTGAGCCGGTTGGCGATGACACAACCCGAAGACCCCGCGCCAACTACCGCATAATCCACTTCCATGACCGCCTCCTTCCAACGTCGTTGAAAAAAACTCTATGCAAGATGCAAGAATTATACTAGTCTTTTTTGATACAAAACGTCTCAATAATTGCGAACAGGGAGGTAAGCAATGGAGATTGGTCGAAAACTGAGTGGTATTTCGCGGCGGGATTTTTTCCGGGTGGCGGGTCGTTACGGCATGAGCTCGACGCTACTTGCGGCAGGAGGATTTGGCGGGGCGATGAGCCTGGCAAATCTGGCGCAAGCGGCAGAATCCACTTACGAAAAACGCTTTTCTAAAGAACCAAAGCACACGTTGAAATTCGGTGCTTCGGGCTTCAACACCCGCAACCTTCTGATTGAACGCGCCGGAGCCATCGAATTCGCGCGCGATCTGGAAGAGAGGACCGATGGTGAGATTCGGATCGAGTTCATCGGCGACAACCAGATCTGCGGACAACTCAGCTGCGTTGAGAAAACGCAGCAGGGAATCGTCGATATATACGCAGCCTCGACCCAAAACTCGGCCGGCGGTGCGCCTTATCTGAACGTTCTGGACTATGCCTACATGTTCCCGAGCCGTGCGGCGCAGTATCATTTCTTCTACAGCCCGGCCAGCCAGCGCATCCTGCGCGACCCGCTGGAAAAGCGGCACGGGTTGAAATTCCTGTTCACCCACTGCGAACTGCGCGGACTGCAAATGGGCTCGACCTTTGCCGACAAGCCGACCGTGACCAAGCTTGAAGAGTTGTTTGGCACCAAGAACCGCGTGACGGGCACGCAGCTGGGTCGGATCGCAATGCAACTGCTGAATCTGAACCCTGTGCCGGTAGCATGGGAAGAAACGCTGGATGCGCTCAAAACCGGTCTAATCGACGGGGCGGAAACCTGGGCTTCGGCGGTGGCGTATGCGAACATGGCACCTGTGGTCTCGCAATCCGTGAACCTGAAGTTCTTCTGCGGCACAGAACATACCTCGATGTCTGCCAAAGTATTCGACGGGCTGGGCGGCGAGTTGCAGGATGCTGTGATGGAGTCGTCCTACTTCACGCAAGCCCTGATCCAGGGCGCGAACGAGGCGGCGCTGCTGAACACCGTTGGTTTCTCGGATCCGCAACTGCCGCATACCATATTTGCGGAAAACGGCGTACGCCCAGCCTTCCTTCCGGATGACCAGATCAAGCTGGCCGAAGAAATGTGTGCCCCGAACTTTAACCCAGAACCGTGGGCGCAGTGGCGCGAACGGCTGAACAAGTGGGCCGGTGGCATCGATACCTACCAGGAGATCTACGACATCGCGCGCGAGATTCCTGCGGACACGCTGCCAGAAAACGTCGAGCCGCGCCGCTGGTGGAAGGGCGAGGCCTGATTAGACTGCCAGAACCGGCCCAAACGGGCCGGTTCAAACAATACCGACTGGGAGGACGGGCTTCATGTCACTTTGGGCAGACATTGGCGCAATTTTCAGCGCTTTTCTCAGCCAGGATTCATTTGAGATACAAATTGCTCTGGAATCCGACGCCGCTTGGATCGTTGGTGCGGTCGTTGCCGCGATCGGGGGTTCGCTGGTCATGCTGATCTATCGAAAAGTCCCGTTGATCGAGCGTCATCTGGAACGTTCGGTCATGGTGTACTCTTATCTTGCTATTGCGCTGATCATTTTCTGGGGCGTGATCGACCGGTTTGTTTTCAACGATCAGGAACCCTGGTCCACTACCATTCCTCCGCTTCTGTTTATGGTAATGGCTTGGTTCGGTGCTTCCTACAACGTGCGACTACGAACGCATCTGAGTTTCAGCGAATTCCGTACGGCCATGCCCCGTGGCGGGCAACTGGCCTGCCTGTTCCTGGACGCCGTGCTGTGGTTCATCTTTGCGGTGATTGTCATCGTGACCACCTCGCGGCTGGTGGCGCTTTCGGCCTCGAACTTTCAGATCGTTCTGGGCACGGACAATATCATGCAGTGGTGGTTCCTGCTGGCAGCACCATTGTCATTCTTTTTGATGGTCGGTCGCGTGTTTCAAAACCTCGCGGATGACTTGCACAACTGGAAAACAGGCGAGCCGCTGATCAAGCAGGCCGTGATCGGGGCAGACTGATGACAGACGGAACACTTGTTACACTAATCTCGCTGGGGGTCACCTTTCTCTTCATGCTGGGCGTGCCGGTGCTGCTGGTCATCGGCTACTGGGTCATCGGATGTTCCTTTGTCCTTGGTCTGACACTGGACAATATGGGGGCCGAACTGCTGAACGTCTTCAACAAGGGCTTCGCACTGTTGGCGATGCCGTTGTTCATCCTGACCGGAGACCTGATCAACAAATCCGGTATCGCGCGACGGCTCAGTGATTTTGCCTATGCCTGCCTGGGCTGGATACGTGGTGGACTAGCAATGGCATCGCTGGGTGCCTGCGGGCTTTTCGCGGCGATTTCCGGGTCGAACTCAGCCACAACGGCGACCATCGGGTCGATGCTTCACCCCGAGATGGTAAAAGGCGGCTATGACGAACGGTTCAGCGCAGCCACCGCTGCTGCGGGCGGCACGGTCGGTATCATCATCCCCCCTTCGATCATCTTCATCGTCTATGGCTTTCTGATGAACCTCCCGATTTCCGAATTGTTCGTCGCCGGTATTCTGCCCGGTGCGCTGATGGTCATCGGGATGCAGCTGGCGTGCTGGATCATCTGCCGCATGAACGGGTGGGGCTATCTGATCCCACTGCAATTGAACCGGGTGCTGAAGACCGCCTTTGGTGCCTGGCTCGGCTTTTTCGCCATCGGTCTTGTGCTCTGGGGCATTTATACTGGCAAGTTTTCTCCGACAGAGGCCGCGGGTGTGACCGTGGGCTTTTGTGTCATTGCGGGGCTGGTCAGCCACCCTATCAACCGGATCATGGGGGCCCGGAACGATATTCCGCCAACCGAAAAGAGTTTCGCCGAAATGTTTGTGGTCGAAGGGTTCACGATTCCTGAGATCCCCTCAATCGTTATCAGGTCTGCCCAGATTACGGGTATCCTGGCACCTTTGATCGCAATTTCGGTGGTGATGCAGCAAATCCTGTCGCTGCTTGGTGCTCAGGAAACAATCGGAAACTTCGTGACCTCCATGGGGGGGTACCATGCGGTTCTGTTCACATCGATGGTGATTGTCTTCTTCTCGGGCATGGTGCTGGAAAGCCTTCCGGTCACGATCATCCTGGCCCCGATCCTCGCGCCGATAGCGGCCTCGGTCGGAGTCGACCCGATTCACTTCTCGGTGATATTCCTTGTCGGGGCATCCATCGGATTTATTACGCCGCCATATGGGCTTAACCTATATGTAGCTTCGGGCGTGACGGGTGTGCCGTACTTCCGGTTGCTGCGCTACACGGTGCCTTACTTGGTGGCCCTGTTATCAGTCTGGATATTGGTGTCGCTGGTCCCCGAACTGGCCTTGATCCTACTGCCAAATAACTAGAATGTGAAGGAATGGCCGAGACGGATACAAAAGACCGAGAACCTCAGATACCCACCAACCTGCGCCTGTTGCTGATCCTTGAAGAGGTGGCACGGCGCGGGGTGGCGGTAAAACCCTCGGACCTGATCGACGCATTGGGATTGGCCAAGCCAACAATCCATCGTTTGCTGCAAACGGCAGAGGCAGAGGGGTTTCTGCAACGTGATCTTGACGGACGGTCTTATGGTCCGGGCAGACGATTGCGGCTGTTGTCCGTGAATACCATGTCCGCCGAACATCTGCGGACCGCGCGTCTTGCCATCCTGCGCGGTGTGGCGGACGAAGTGGGCGAAACATGCAATCTGGCCATCCCGGATCGAGAAGGCATGATCTACCTCGACCGTGTGGAAACCAAATGGCCGTTACGGATCCAATTGCCAATCGGAACCCAAGTGCCGTTCCACTGCACGGCCAGTGGCAAGATGTACCTTTCCACCTTGCGCCCCAAAACTCTGAACGGGTTCTTGTCGGCGGGAAAACTGAAACAGCAGACCACCCGTTCGTTGACAGAGCCGGAGTCTTTGCTGAGCGAAATCAAGATGACGGCCGAGCGGGGATTCTCCACCGACGACGAAGAATTCATGGCAGGTATGGTTGCAATCGCGGTGCCAGTACAGGACGCGCAGGGCAGGCTTGTCGCCACGCTTTCAGTTCATGCCCCAACGCAACGGCATGATGTTGGCAGTCTGATGTCATTTCTCGACACCTTGCGCAGGGGTTCAGAACACCTGTCGCGTCTGTTGGGCGAGTAACTGCGCAGTGGGAAAACCTGCAATCGAATAATGTCAGGATTGAGAAGTTGAACCTGCACGGTGAAGGCTATTCAGCAGCTTTTTCTGCAGAGATAAGCACCTCACGACATTGTCCACCCAAACCGGATCATATCTGTTGAGGGTAAAGGTAGGACGACACCACCCATGCTTTACCGGCCTGATCGATCTGTTCCGCAATGTCTCGGATGATTGTGAAGAGATCACCATTGGCGCCAAGGGTTTGACAACGTCGGCGAGTGAATTGGCTCAGCCTCCGCCGGCGAACTCGAACGATGGATTAAGTCCTCACAATCTGAGAAAATCAATGACCGGGCTGACAGTCCCTCATGGCGGTGATTTCCTGGCCGCCGCAAGCCGATTGTCAGCTTGGTTTGCTTTTCAATCGATCACCGGGATACTCCAACGGGCGTTGCACCTACGCGCCCAGCATCTCAAGTACAGCGTCGCGTTCTGATAGGACAAGCAACAAGGCAAGATCCCCGGGCTCGAGTTGATCCAGAATATTGGCGGCCGCCTGAGAAGGGGATCGGACCCTTTGGATCTGATCAGCCCTGTATCCGTTCTGCAAAGCCGTCCCTTCGATCAGGTCCGGGATTTCGCCCAAGGCCCGGCCTCTCAGATAGCCTTCCAGTTCAGCGGCAACGATCACGTCGGGTTGGAACTTCAAAGCCGTCGCGGTGACGTCCCGAATGTCCTGATCCGATCTGTCACCTGCATGGCTGAGCATGATAAAGCGGCGTTTTGCCGGAAGGCCTGACAGCGCATCGCACACGGCGGAAATCGAGTGAGGGTTATGTGCGAAGTCTACAAAAACACGCGCGTCATTACGATTGAACTCGTTGCAGCGCCCCGGATTGTCCTGTGCATCAGGTTTGAAACCCGCCAGCCCATCCCGCACCGCCTGAAAGGGTAGATCCAGCGCCAGAGCAAGGCACATGGCTGCCAATGCGTTCAGGATATTGTATTTCGCCACCCCGCCCATTGTCAGGGGCACACCTGACACGGCAATAACGTTCCTTTCGGAACTGCCATCAAAATAGATGATGTTGCCTTGGTGCAAATAGGCGCAGCGCCGGCCCGCTTCTCGGGCCTGACGTATCAGATCGTTCTGCCTGTCCAGCGAAAACCACCAGATATTCGCCAACGTGTTTTTTGCCTCGGCCCGAACATACGCGTCGTCAGCGTTCAGGGCCAGCACACCGCCTTCGACCAGCGTTCGGTGAACGGCAAATTTCGCCTGCGCCAGTTCCGGCACGGTATTGACGCCGTATTGGCCCAAATGGTCATTCGCGACGTTGGTGACAGCCGCCGCCGTGGCCGCACGCGTCGGCAGGCCGCGGCGCAGTATCCCCCCACGGGCCACTTCGAGGCATGCGATCTCAAGCCGCTTGTCGCGCAGCAACATCCGGCCGCCCCCGGGGCCCGAGTAATCACCACGGTCCAGAATATCGTCGCCCACGCGCACAAACTCGGTCGAGGTCAACCCTGCGACTTTGCCCGAGGCGCGCGCGATCGCTTCAAGCAATCGGGTCGTCGTGGTCTTGCCATTGGTTCCGGTGATGAACGCAACGGGAATGTTGTGAAGGCTGGACCAGTCCACGTCACCGGGGGCGGGCAGCGCTTCGACCGGCCAGACCTGACTGCCTGTGCCGTGGCCGATTGAAATCTCATCATCGTCACACAGAATGTCCACGCCATGCGCCTCGGCCGCTGTGATCAGCTCGATCAGGCGGGGATTGGCTTCTTTGGCCATGACAGCTTTGACATCCGCCACCATTTGATCAAAGTCACCGGAAGTTGCGCCCAACAATTCGGCGGCACAGAAGTGCCATGCCGTCTGCGCCGCGAAGATCGCAGAATACAGCTGATCCATCGGTGCGGATATCACCAGATTGATGCCGCCGGTAAAGGTGCGATATGTCAGGTCCTGATCCTGCCATCCCAGCGCGTCCAGCACGCGCCGGGCATTTTTCTCCCACAGCGCAGAGACCCGAGATGGGTCAATCTCGGTGAAAAATACATCCATCACTGCCCCGGGTTTATTCCATAGCAGGCCGGGCCCAGTCAGACGCCGGGCGTCATCCACCTGAATATGATCAGCGGTCGCGCTTGCAATGGTCAGCGCGGTTTCAAGCTCTTCAATCCGGTCCATTCCGGCGCCTCCGCTCAGTCGGCGTCTTCGCTGATCTCACGAGCTAAACGCACGCCGCGCTCGTCTCGGATCAGGTTTTGATCGCTTTCGAACATGTCCTCGAACGAATTGTCGGCGGGACTGGTCCTCGGTGCATCCTCGGTATCTGGGGCTTTACTGTCAGAGTTGAAATAGATGATTTGTTTCCAGCAGCGTGTCGTTTCGTCGCCGAAGATCACCAACAGATCCCCCGGCGCTGCTTGCTCCAGCCCGGCTTTTACGGCCTCAACCTCATCCGGGATGATTGTAATGGATGCATCGTCGACTCCGTTGTCGATCAGTGCCTGACGCATCATTTGTGGCACTTCGTCGTGCCCCCGACCCCTGCGGCGGTCATCGGCCTTGCAGATGAAATGGTCAAAATGTCCGGCCAGCGCGGCTGCTCCGTCTACAATATCTTCATTGCGCCGGTCGCCAGGCATGGCAACCACGCAAAGTCTGCGACCCTTGATCTCCAATTGATCGGCCAGCGCAGCCATCGCTTTGAGTGCGGCGGGGTTATGGCCGTAGTCCAAGATCACCTTGAACGAATGCTCGTCATAGACGTTCATGCGCCCCGGAGCCTGGAAATAACTGGTATCGAAGGTGCGCAACCCGTGCCGGATGTTGTCCAGATCAACCCCAAAACTATACGCCATCGCTGCAGCGAACATGGCGTTTTGAACGTTGAAGATTGCCTTGCCTTCCAACGTGGCAGGGATCAGATGCGACCATAGTACCGGAATATGCAGCCCGTTGTCATAAATCGTCAGCATGTCGCCGCTCATGCCCTTTTCCAGCACGATAGCCTTTCCGCCCGCCTTGATATGTTCCTTGACAAGGCCGTGGCCGGGGTTGGTTGTGACATAGAAGATCTGATCTGCCCCGGCATAATCGGCCATTTTCAGACAATTGATGTCATCGGCATTCAGAACCGCTGTATCCGTGGCGCTTTCCACCACCACGCGTTTCACCACAGCCAGTTCCTCGACCGTGTTTATGCCGCCAAGGCCAAGGTGGTCGGCCGAGACGTTCAGGCATGCCGCCACGTTCGAACGCTGGTATCCCAGACCAGACCGCACAAGCCCTCCGCGCGCGGTTTCCATTACGGCGAAGTCAACCATCGGGTCGCGCAAGACGATCTGTGCGGATTTTGGCCCGGTCATGTCACCCTTGACGCTCAGTTTTCCGTCTACATAGACACCGTCGGTAGAGGTCATGCCAACGATCTTGCCGCTGGTCTTCATGATATGCCCGAGCATCCGTGACGTTGTCGTCTTGCCATTTGTGCCGGTGATCGCGGCGATCGGGATGCGGGTTTCCTCATTGGCCGGAAAAAGCATGTCGATCACTTTGCCTGCCGCATCGCGTGGCTGTCCTTCGGACGGGGCCACATGCATTCGGAACCCGGGTGCCGCGTTCACTTCGACAATTGCACCACCAATGTCCTTGTAGGATTTGGTGATGTCGTCGATCAGGAAATCGACGCCGCCCACATCCAGCCCAACCGCCATGATGGCACGTTCCGCCATGTCGCGGTTGTCGGGGTGGACCACATCTGTCAGGTCGATTGCAGTGCCGCCCGTCGAAAGGTTCGCGGTCGAGCGCAGATAGAAAACCTCACCGTCTGGCAATACGGTTTCTTCGGTTACGCCCGCGGCTTCCATTAGACGTTTGGCCTGATTGTCGATCTCCAACATGGTCAGCACTTTTTCATGCCCGATGCCCCGGCGCGGGTCTTCGTTCACGATATCGACCAACTCGGCAATCGTGTGTGTGCCGTCACCGACCACATGGCCCGGAACCCGTTTGGCCACTGCAACCAGCTTGTTATTTACCACCAGCATCCTGTGATCGAACCCGGTGACAAAGCTTTCCACCAGAATGGCGCGGCTGCGGGAATGTTCCTTGGCCTCGGCGAAGCCAGCCTCGACCTCTTCATCGGAGTTCAGATTGATCGAAACCCCCCGCCCATGATTGGCGTTCAAAGGTTTGACGACCACCGGATGGCCAATACGCCGTGCAGCGCGCACTGCTTCGCGCGCAGAGTAGACCATGCGCTGTTGCGGTACCGGAAGGCCAAGGTCGTTCAGCAGGTTGTGGGTATCTTCCTTGTCGCAGGAAATCTCGACCGAGATATGTTTGGTCTCGGATGTAATCGTCGCCTGAATGCGTTTTTGATATTTGCCGTGCCCGAATTGCACCAGCGAGCCAGAGTTGAGCCTGATCCAAGGTATGTCGCGTTCTTGCGCCGCCTTGACCAGCGATCCGGTCGACGGGCCGAATTCCTTGCGCTGCGCGCGCAGAACAAAACTGCGCAGCTCATCGTCCCAGTTGAAGTCCGGGTCGAAATCGCAATCCACCTGTTCTTTCAAAGATTGCGGCAACAGGTGCATTAGTAGTCGCATCGCAAGTTTGCCTGCATCCAGACCAACGTCGCGCTGACGGTATTCGTACACCATGTTGTACTGGCCCGGTTCGCCTGTGCCGCGCGTCCGGCCAAAGGTCACATCGGAGCCGGCTACGTTCTGAACCTCGATGGCACAATGTTCCAGAACGTGACCCAGCCACGTGCCTTCGTCTTCGCGCAGGCGGCGGATGAAACCGCCGGGTTCGCGATAGGAACAGCCATGTTCGGCAAGACCAGGAAGCGCCTCGATCAATGCATCGATAAACTCGGAACCAATTTTCGCCGAGGGCCACTCTTCCAGAACGCCAAGATCGATGACGTGGCGAATAACCGGGAAACTTGCCCAGACATTCGGGCCGACAAATACATTGGTCGAGATTATTTTCATGAGGCTCCTCGTTGGTTAACTTTAATTTCCCCCGCTGGCGGCCTCTTAACCGGATTAATCCGGCAACGTGCAGAACGCCATATGCTCATCTGGCGGAAAAGCCTGGCGAGCCGTCAGATCATAACGGCACCCTTCGCCCAGAACGTCAAGCCGAAGTCCCAGCAGGCTCAGCGCTTCGCCCCGCCGGGCGTCCCACATTGATGAATGTGTCAACTGGCTGGCGTCGACCACGGTAACCGAACCGCTGCCGATGACTTCGAAGACGTTGTCGGGTCCGATGAAGGCGGCCGTGTCTTCGTCAATGCCAAGGCCGATCAGAAATGGGTTGAAAGATGAAGCTGTTAGCAGCCGACCCAAACGGTTCCGCTGCGTGAAATGCTGATCGATGATGACAGCATTGGTCAGGCCCATGCCCGGTGCAAGTGTGATATTGCCTTCGGCAGGTGCCGAGTTGCCGCTTCCACCGGCCACCATATGCTCGGACATGATCGAGGCGCCCGCCGAAGTTCCGGCAACCGGTACACCGGCTGCATTACGTCGGCGTATTTTTTGGGCGACCAGAGTTCCTCCAAGAATCGCAGAAAGGCGCAACTGGTTTCCACCGGTCATGAAAACTCCGGTCGCCCGGTCAAGCATCTCGGCATACTCGGGGTTGTCACAATCCGCCCTGCGCGAGATAGGCAGGAACTCAACCTTGCCCGCGCCCAGCTCGGAAAAGATGCGGTTATAATCGGGTCCTGTTTCTTCCAGCATCGAGGCCGTCGGGATTACGACGATGTCAGCATCTTCGCCGCCAGAAAGCTCAACGAATTTGCGATGGATCTGCATTTCCTTGACGCGATCTTCGCCGCCTCCGATCGGGATAATGAACCCGCGTGGGGTCTCTGCATCAACGGGTGCAGGGCACATATCTTAACTACCTTCCGGTGCTGAAGCGGGCAGTCACCGGGGACCGCTCGGACGCTTAAATCTGTTCTTACATGCCGCGTCGGGCTACCTGGCCATCGCGGACATGCCATTCCCCCCGGGGCCATCTCATGCCGTACAGCAAGGTTTTCGTCAAGAACCACCGGATCGGCGCCCATTCCCGCTTTCCGGCGACCTGCGCGATGCGGCTTCAGCGCATGGGCCACGTATGAGGTGAACAGCGCCAGCGCATCGGACAGGACCATCCCCTGATCAATGAGGTCGCGCAAAGCCCCGGACAACCCCTCGCCGAAAGGTGTTGGATTGCCGTCATGAAAAGAGGCGGGCAGTCAGCCGCCACCCCGGCGATAAACGCATGGCAATCAATCAGTCCCGGAATGACCGCCGCTGTGTCGGCATCCGAACCCCTGGCCTGAAACAGGTCTGGTTAGTCTGGTGCCGGATCTATGCTCCCCGGTGGATAACCGCGTAAACGAAGCTGACCTTGCCTGTGCTTTGGTTGCCGCCTTAACATGCTGGAATGAAATTTGAAAATCACCCGGGACTGGTTGTCCCGGATGATGTATTCGCCAGCTTTGCGAGGTTTTGCCCAACGGCTTTCCAGTGATACTCAGATGTCGAATTTGACGCCCTGAGCCAGTGGGAGTTCGGCAGAGTAATTCACGGTATTTGTCTGGCGACGCATATAAGCTTTCCACGCGTCCGAACCGCTTTCACGCCCGCCGCCGGTTTCTTTCTCTCCGCCGAAAGCGCCACCGATCTCTGCTCCTGAAGGTCCGATATTGACGTTGGCAATGCCGCAATCGGACCCGGCCGCGGTCAGGAACTGCTCGGCCTCGCGCATGTTCAGGGTAAACACGCAGGATGAGAGGCCTTGCGGTACGTCGTTCTGAAGCTCTACCGCGTCGTCGAAATCATCATAGCCCATGACGTAGAGGATCGGCGCAAAGGTTTCGGTTTTCACTGTTGAAGTCTGATCGGGCATTTCGACAATCGCAGGTTCCATGTAGACGCCTGTCGGAACGCCTTCGGTAACGCGGTTGCCGCCGAACACCGAACCGCCTTCTGCTTCGGCTGCTTTCAAAGCTGCGGTCATCGCCGCGCCCGCCGCTTCGTCCACAAGCGGACCAACCAATGTGCCCTCTGTCAGAGGATTGCCAACGGGCAGACCCGAATAGGCTTTTTTCAGACGGCTCACCAGTTCTTCCCGGATCGAGTTGTGCACGATCAGCCGACGCAGCGTGGTGCAGCGCTGACCAGCGGTGCCTACTGCCGAAAAGACAATCGCGCGCACTGCCATCTCCAGATCAGCCGAAGGGCCGACGATCATTGCGTTGTTGCCCCCCAGTTCCAGAATGCACTTGCCAAAGCGCTGTGCGACGATGGGGGCGACAGCGCGGCCCATGCGGGTCGATCCCGTGGCCGAGATCACGGGAACATCTTCGCTAGCCACCAGCCTTTCCCCAAGACCTGCGCCACCGATAAGCGTTTGCAGCAGACCGTCCGGCGCATCGCCAAATCGGGTCAGGGCGCGTTCGAAAATCTTCTGGCAGGCTAGTGCCGTCAGCGGGGTTTTTTCGGACGGTTTCCAGATCACCGGATCACCGCAAACAATTGCCAGAGCGGCGTTCCACGACCAAACCGCGACCGGAAAGTTGAAGGCCGAGATCACGCCGACCGGTCCTGCAGGGTGCCAGGTTTCCATCATCCGGTGGCCAGGACGTTCGGATGCGATAGTCAGACCATAGAGCTGACGCGACAGACCGACGGCAAAGTCGCAGATGTCGATCATCTCTTGCACTTCGCCCAGACCTTCCGAGGTGATCTTGCCTGCTTCCCAACTGACCAAAGCGCCCAGGTCATCCTTGGCCGCGCGCAACTCCTCGCCCAACAGGCGGATCAGTTCACCCCGGCGCGGGGCAGGGACCACGCGCCATTCCTTGAACGCAGCCTTGGCACGGGAAAAGATGGCGTCCATGTCAGAGATCGGCGTCTCATGCACTTCGGCCAGCAGGCTTCCGTCAATCGGTGACGTGACCTTTAGCGTGCCGCCTCTCAGTTGGGCCTCGGTCAGATCAAGATTTGCGAGCGTGGTTTGGGCTGTCATAACGATGTCTTTCATATCTCAGGCCGCCTTGTTCTGCTCGGTGACGTCACCAGCGCGATACAGCTGGCCGAATTCAGTGTTGAGGAAATCATCCAGCTTGACTTGTTCCTGCCGGACAAAGCCTTTCGAGGGCAGCGCTCCGATCCGCATCAGATCGACCACTCCCAGCACGCCTGCGGCGGTCGTGACCTGAATGGCGCTCCAGACCTGTCCGTTGATGCTGCGGGCAAAGGATTTGTTGATCAGGGACTTTTCGCGCAGCGCACCGTCGATCTTGCCCTTTGCGGTACAATATACCAGCACCACATCCTGATCGGTGCGGGGCAGGGCCGCCTCGAATATCTCCTTCAGCAGGTCGCGGCGGCGTTCCAGTCCCAGATCGTTCAGAAGCAGTTTAAGGATATCGCAATGGCCCGGATAGCGGATCGAGCGATAGGACACAGCGCGCGCCTTGCCTTCCAGCGTTTCCGGCAAAGTGCCCAGACCGCCCGAGGTATTGAAGCATTCGTATTCCACACCGTCATGGCCCAGCACTTCGTAGTTCTCCAGCGGCGCGGTCTTGACCAGCTTGCCATTCACGATGGCATCGCATGAGTTGCAGTATTCGTTGATCAACCCGTCGGTGGACCAGGTCAGGTTGTATTTCAGCGCGTTGGTCGGATAAAGCGGCAATGCCCCCACCCGCATATGCAGGCTGTCAATCTCGTCAAACTCCGACGCCAGCGAAGCCCCGGCGATGCCGACAAAACCTGGTGCCAGACCGCACTGAGGCATAAATGCAGTCGCGCTGTCCTCGGCAAGTTCACGTACTGCGCTTGTGGCCGCGACATCTTCGGTCAGGTCAAAATAATGCGCGCCGGCCGTTTTCGATGCTTTTGCAATCGTAGGGGTCAAGAAAAATGGGGCCGCAGAGATGACTGCATCGAACCCGTTCAGTTCCCGGGCCAGACCGTCCGCGTCTTTGGCGTCAATCTGCTTGGTTCCAACGCCCATTTTTGCGATATCGCCAAGAGCTTTCAGATCATTATCTGCCACTGTCACAGAGTAATTCGGCGACCCTTTCAAAAGGGTTGCGATCATCTGCCCGATCTTTCCAGCGCCGACAACGCACACATTCCAGGACATAAAAATCTCCGCTTCTTCCTATCCTGTGCCAAGCGTGACAAGTAGCCGTGACATTTCATAGGTGTGAATTTGACGAATTGATGTACAAGTATGTCATAATGACAAAAAAAACGACACTATGACGAAATTGCGATTGCCGCTGGTGTGCCGCGCCGTAACCATATTTTTTGCGCCGTTTGGTACCTTGGAAGGTCCACTTTCATCGGCCGTTCAGCGAGCCCTCGTTCTGGTTTTTGGCCTCAATCTTCTGGTGGTCTCGTATAGCGACCGATCCGCATCCATCCGGACCTCGGAACGCTACTCAATATGCGACAAACGAGCAGTTTTGAGCTATGTTTCTCGTTTGCGACATCCCCTGGTCAAATCGGACAACTCCTTGGCTTTGCTCGGCTGCATGGTACGCCCAGTTGTCGCAGGAGGAGGCTTTGACTCTCAATAGGGACAACTCTATCGCGCGGGATAAGGACAGGTGTTGCATTGATAAACTATGTTCCAAGCTTGGCAATTCAGCCTGCTCCGGGAAGGGCATGGCGAACACCTGCCAACAACCCACGCTACAAATGTCAATCTATCATTCTGGATGAGTAGCAACGAATGACTGCAAGGCCGCTCGATCATATTCGTGTCCTCGATTTTGGCCAATACCTGGCCGGTCCACTGGTTGGCATGATGCTTGCCGATTTGGGGGCAAAAGTAATCCGCATCGACCCGCCCGGTGGCCCGCGATTGAAAGAACCGGCCACTGATATGCTGTCACGTGGCAAAACCGCTGTGACGATCGACCTCAAATCGGACGCGGGTTTGAAGGTCACACGCGAATTGGTGGCCCGGGCTGACGTGGTGATCGAGAACTTCCGGCCCGGCGTGATGCAGAGGCTTGGCCTGGGTCCGAAAGCTCTGCGCGACATAAATCCGCGCATCGTGTCATTGTCACTTCCGGGGTTCGCCTCAACCGATCCCGCGCTGGCACATCTTCCCGCGTGGGAAGCCGTGATCGCTGCCCGTACCGGGCAGTTCACGGATATGGGGCTGAACCGGCGCTTGATGGGCATCAACCCATCCTTTTCGCCTTTGACGCTGGCATCGGCCTATGGCGCTTCATTCGGCGCGATGGCCGTGCAGTTCGCTTTGGCTGCACGTGATCGGAACGGAGGCGATCACATCGAGGTGCCTCTGGCTTCGGCGTTGCTTGAAGGGTTGGTCTATAATTGTGAACAGATTGAAGACTATCCCGAACGCTACAAGTCTCCTCGCGAAGTGGAACTTGACAGGCGCGCAGCCGAAGGCTTGCCAACGGATCTGAGCTTTGCGGAACTGGAAGAGTTCCTGGACCCTTTCTATCGAACTTATACCTGCGCCGACGGGCGCGGGTTCTATGTGGTCGCGGGCAGTGTGAAAACACATCCGCGGCGGGTGTTGGAGACGCTTGGCCTCAAAGATCTTGCCGATCAATTGCCGGACTTCGACGCCTATCTCGATGCTGCAGACTGGCCAGACGAATGGTCGCTGCGCAACTACCCCGTCGGAGCAAGGGATCGCGCGCGTGTGTCCAGCGCGATGAAGAAGGCCTTCCTGACAAGGCCCTCTCATGAGTGGGAAGCGCTTTTCGGGTCTGCCAAGGTGCCCGGAACGGCGCAACGGTTCAGCAAGGAATGGCTGGCCGATCTACATGCTTTGGCCTCGGGTCTGGTGTTGGAGGTAGAGGACCCGCGTCATGGGAACATGAAGCAGATGGGAAATGTTGCTTGGCTTGTGGATGATGGCGCTGCGCTGGTCAAAAAACCGGGCCCGGATCCCGATGACGCACCCGTTTCAACAATACTTGCTGAACCGCCGCGCAGCGGACGGCCAGCCGCAAGCGGCCAAGGCTGGCTGGAGGGGTTAAAGGTGCTGGACCTGACCAACGTGATCGCCGGTCCGACGATTGGGTCCACGCTGGCGCGATTTGGCGCAAAGGTGACTTCCGTTCAGCCGGTGGAGCCTTCGGTCGATCCGTGGAATACCGTGGTTTTCGGCCTGCACGCACATCGTGGAAAACAAAGCGTTTTGCTGAACTTGAGCTCGGATGACGGAAAGCAGGCGTTGCGGCGGCTCATCGAATCCTCGGATGTCGTCACCATGAACGGCACGGATGAGCAGCGCGATGCCTTGGGGTTGAGCGAGGAAGAGCTGGCGGCGATCAACCCCCGCCTCATACTTGTGCAACTCGATGCCTTTGGCGGTCCTGCGCGCGGACCCAAGTCGGACCATCTGGGGTATGACGACCTGGCGCAGGCGGCGACAGGGGTCATGGTGCGTTTTGGCGGTGGCATGGCGACACCCGAAGAACACGCGCATTTCGGTACGATTGACGTGCTGACCGGTTATTGCGCATGTGTTGCGCTTGGTGCGGCCTTGCTGAGATTGCAGAAAACCGGCAAAGGCGGGATTGCGCGGGCTGCGTTGGCGGCGGCCGGGAATCTCATTCAGGCGCAGTTGATGTATGATTTCGAAGGCCGCGCGCCTTTTGACGAACCTTCCGGGCGCGAGGCAATGGGCTGGGGACCATTCTACCATTGCTATCGCGCGGCTGACGGGTGGATGTTCTTTGCCGCACCCGCCGAACAGCGCGAAGCCCTGCGCCGTGTCTCAGACCTTGCCACCATGGCCGATGTGCCGGAACAGGAATTGCAGGCCGCTCTTGCGGATCGTTTTGCCAGGCAACCTGTTGAATACTGGCAAAAGGCGTTTTCTGGTTCCGCCAGCACCGTCATGCCTCTGGGATCGCTGCATGACACGCGCGACGCCGTGTTGCAGCCGGAAAATGCCGGGAATATCGACCTGACGCGGGGAACGTTCAGTGTCATTCGGCATGACATGCATCCCATGGGCCGGTGGTGCGATCTGGTTGCCCCAAATGCCGTGCGACCCGAACGTGCCCGGATCGTCATTCCCGGACCGATGCCGAAATACGGCGCGGATACACGCAGCATTCTGCGAAGCGTCGGGTATGCAGATGAGGATATCGATGCGATGATCTCTGCTGGATCGGCCGCAGTAAGCTGGTCGGAAAAGTACTTGCCCGAGTAGCCGACCAGCCACAGACGGTTCGGAAATCAAGGAGATATGCCATCCGCCGCCGCAGGCGCGGAGTCTCGGCACCGGCGACGGGTGGTATCTGTCGTGACAAGCTTTGGTTTGGTGCCCGCGCGACTTGCACAGAATATTCAACCGCTTTGCCACAGTTTTTTTTGCATGTCTTGCGGCAGGAACCGTCCTAGGTTCGTCAAAGCACTGCTTTGCATACACAACGAAACAAGAACCACTGACCATGAGCCAAATATCAGAGAGCCTGCTTAAACAAATCCGCAGCCGCTTTGCCCAGATCGATCATTGCCCCGAACAGGGTGAGCGGATCTTTTTCGAGAATGCCGGAGGCGCACTGACATTGAATTCAGTGTTGGATAGTTCGGTGCGCTATGCCGCCATCCCGGACAACCAAGGGCGCGACAATCCGGGATCTCATGCGCTGGTTGCCACGATCAACGCGGCCAAGGCGGATTTGCGGGATTTCATGAACGCACCCGGCGGGCAGTTCTTTGTGGGTGAAAGCGGTACAGAGCTGCTGTTCCGGCTGATCATGAACGCATGTCTGGGAACAGGTCCGGGCGTTGTGCTGGGATCCACATTGGAACACCCGGCCACGCGTTCGGCCTGTGATCGTTGGGCGCGCATTTCCGGGCAAACCCACGTTTTGCTGCACCATGTTGACGCCGCCGGCACCGTCTTTGCCGAAGCCTATGCCGCGGCTGTGACACCGGATACCAAAGTGGCGACGATCCTGCATACCTCTCCGGTGACAGGAATGGGCGTTGATGTCGCTGCCGTTTCTCAGGCCATCCGAACCGTGGCTCCGGACTGTTTCATCATCGTCGATGGCATCCAGCACGCAGCGCATGGCCGGATCGATCTGACCGCCTATGACGTCGATGGTTATGTGATCTCACCCTACAAGGTATTTTCGCGCCATGGTTACGGTGTCGCCTGGATTTCGGAACGGCTGACCGCGCTGGACCACGACGCCTTGCTGGATGGCCCAGCGGACAACTGGGAAATGGGCACGCGCGACACCGGAGCTTATGCCACTATGTCAGACGTCGTGTCCTATTTCGAATGGCTGGGCAGTCAGGTCAGCGATGCCGAAGATCGGCGCGGCAAGTTTCTGGCGGCGGGTGATGCTATCCATGCGCAGGAAAAGGCGCTGACCGACGCGATGATCCACGGCACCGGCAATCTGAGCGGCCTGGCCGAGATGGAGAAAGTCACCATTCTGGGCGGGGCCGACAATCCCGCGCGAGAAGGTCTGGTATCGCTGCGTGTCGAAGGCGTGGCCTCGTCCGAGGTCGTCAAAAGGCTGAACGAACAAGGTATTCGCACGCATCTGCGCAAGGCGGATCACTATTCCGGCAATATCCTGACGCCGCTTGGCTATGACGCCTGTGTGCGGGTCTCGATGTGTCACTACAACTCGATTGGCGAAGTCGCCAAATTCCTTGCTGTCATGAAAGAAATCGCCGCCTGAGCCGCGCCATATCCAAGGACATATCTCATGAAAACCCATGCACAAGCTGTTGTCATCGGCGGCGGCCTTGCCGGTACGTCGATCCTGTATCACCTCGCCAAGCTTGGCTGGACGGACTCGATTCTGCTGGAACGCAACGAGTTGACGAGCGGCTCAACCTGGCATGCGGCGGCGAATATTCACGGTCTGCATGACAACAACAATATCACCCGTATCCAGCACTATACGATGAACCTGTATAAGGAGTTGGAGAAGGAAACCGGCCAAAGCTGCGGGGTGTTCCAGCCCGGATCGCTCTATCTGGCCCAGACCGAAGAGCGCGAGCAGCAGTTGCGCCTGCAAGAGGCGAAGGCCCGGTTCTATGGGCTGAATTTCCACGAGGTCAGCCGGGAAGAGGCCAAAGAGCTGCACCCGCTGGCGCAGTTTGATGACATCCGCTGTATCATGTACGAACCCGATGGCGGCAATGTGGACCCGTCGGGTGTTCCACATGCCTATGCCGCCGGGGCCCGTGCGATGGGGGCCACCATCGAGCGGTTCTGCCCGGTGATCGCCACGGAACAGCAACCCGATGGTAGTTGGATCGTTCGTACGACCAAGGGTGACATTCATACCCAATGGGTGGTCAACGCGGCGGGTCTTTGGGGGCGCGAGGTCGGAGCGCTGGCAGGCTTGACCCTGCCACTGCAACCGACCGAACATCAGTATTTCGTGACCGAGAGCATCGACGAAGTGGCCAGCCTGGGCCGCCGTCTGCCGTCTATCGCCGACCGGGACGGCGAGTATTATTTCCGACAAGAGGGCAACGGCTTGCTGATCGGTGCCTATGAAAAAGATATGAAGTTCTGGGCCGAAGACGGCACGCCGCTCGACTTCGCTCATGATCTGTTCCCCGACGATCTGGACCGGATCATGGAAAACGTGATCCGCGCCACCGAACGTGTACCGGTCGCTGCCACAGCCGGGGTGAAACGGGTGATAAACGGCCCGATGATCTGGTCGCCCGATGCCAACATGCTGTGGGGACCGGTGCCCGAGCTGAAGAACTATTTCCTCTGTGGCGGTCTGATCCCTGGCTTCTCGCAATCCGGCGGGCTGGGGCTGCTGGCGGCGCAGTGGATGATCGAGGGAGAGCCTCAATACGACATGTTTGCCTGGGATCTGGCGCGGTTTGGCGACTGGGCGGACAAGAAATTTACCAAGGCCCGGGTTGAGGACCAGTATACCCACCGGTTCGCCATCCACTTCCCCAACGAGGAACGCAGCGCAGGCCGTCCGGCCCGCGTGCGCCCGGCCTATGAAATGCAAAAGGACATAGGCTGCGTCTTTGGTCTGAACTGCGGCTGGGAGCATCCGCTGTGGTTTGCCGATCAGCCCGACACGGAAGAAACGATCGGCTTTACCCGCCAGAACTGGTGGGACCCGGTGGGCCGCGAGGTGAAAATGCTGCGCGAGAGCGTCGGCGTGATCGACATTTCGAACTTCGCCAACTACGTCATCAAGGGGCCGGGTGCCAATGAGTGGCTGGACAAGCTGGTTGCCAACCGGGTGCCGACCGTGGTCGGGCGGTCCTGCCTCACGCCGCTGATCTCGGTGCGCGGGGGTGTGGCCGGCGACTTTACCATCACCAAGGTGGCCGAGGACGAATACATGATGATCGGCTCGGGTATGGCCGAGCGCTATCATCAGCGGTTCTTCAACATGATCGACCTGCCCGAAGGCACCACGTTCGAGGTGGCGACGGACCGGATTGCGGGCTTCAACGTCGCAGGGCCCAAATCGCGTGACCTGCTGCAGCGGCTGACCAATGCGGATTTGACGAACGAGGAGTTCCGCTTCATGCGCTCGGCTACGATCGAGGTGGCCGGCGTCACCTGCCTTGCCATCCGCGTCAGCTTTACCGGCGATCTGGGGTGGGAGTTGCACTGCGCGGAAGAAGATCAGATCAGGCTCTATTCCGCGCTTATTAAGACTGCGAAGGAGTGCGACGGTGGTCCGGTGGGCGGCCGCGCGTTGGGGTCACTGCGGATCGAGAAGGGTTATGGCTCCTGGGGCCGCGAGTATTCTCAGGAATACTGGCCGCAGGAAGTCGGGCTAACGGGTCTGATCAAGCTGGACAAGGACTTCCTGCACAAAGACGCCTATCTGTCCATAAAGGACAATGCACCCCGCGAGGTCCTGTCCGTCTTCGAATTGTACGTCACCGAGGATGCCGACGCCACCGGCAGTGAGCCGATCTTTACACCTGATGGTACGCCTGTCGGCCGCGTCACATCGGGGGCGTACGGTTATTCAGTCGGGAAATCTCTGGCATTGGGTTTCCGCAACCCCGAGGTGGCACAGCCCGGAGATGAAGTGGTGATCCAGGTGATTGGCAAACCACATAAAGCACGGGTGCTGACAGGGGCGCCGTTCGATCCTCAGGGTGGCAGGCTACGCGGCTGAAGCAACCGGCCACGCCCGATCAAGGTCATCCCATGGCCGCAGATCTCATCCGCGATCTGTGGCTATGGAATATGAAATTCGCTTTCGGACGGTTCGACAAGGTCCACCTCATTTTTGGGATGCCACTGTTTCGCCGCCGGGTCACAAACCTTCAGACAATCAACTGCGCGCGCTGCGATCTGATCTGCGATTTCGGTTATGTTGGCTGGATTCAAATAGAAAGCAGGCACAGGGGGCAGGATGATGGCTCCCATTTCTGCGGCGGCTGTCATATTGCGCAAATGCGCCAGTGTCAGCGGCGTTTCTCGTGTCAGCAGAACCAGTGGGCGTCGTTCTTTGAGCTGAACTCCGGCCGCGCGTGTCAACAGGTTGTCGTCCAGGCCATGCGCGATCGCACCCAGTGATCGCATGGAACAGGGCGCAACGATCATCCCGGATACCGGCACCGAACCGGACGCTATACTGGCCCCAACATTCGCGGACGCGTGATGACGGGTTGCCGACTGCCGCAATTCCTTCAGAGCATCCGGGCCGCATTCCTGCGCAAGCGTCAGACGGGCAGCTGGACTGACGACCAGATCGATTTCGATATCCGCCGATTTCAAGTGTCGTGCCACCGCAAGGCTCAGAACCGCACCGGAAGCGCCTGATACGCCTAAGACTACACGGGTTTTCGTCATGTTCTCAGCTCCGGCATCAATCTGTTTATCAGGTCTTCCGCAAATGCGTAATCAACATTGTCGGTACGCATGACCGTCCCCCATTCCCGCAGTGTTTCACTGCCTGTTTTTGTCGTGGCGTCGATTCCTATCTTTCCGGCCAGACCGGGTTCGGGTGAGGCGAAATCCAGATAATCCATAGGCGTCCTGTCTAGGGTCATCACATCACGGCTTGGATCCATGCGCGTGGCAAGCGCCCAAGCGATATCGTCCCAGTTTCGGGCGTCGATATCAGCGTCGACCGCAACGATCATCTTTGTATAGCTGAATTGCGGCAGCATTCCCCAAAGCGCCATCATCACACGTCGGGCCTGGCCCGGATATCGCTTGTCGATGGCGACGATGGCGATGCGATAGGAACAGGCGGCAGGCGGCAGCCAGAGGTCGTGGATTTCGGGAATTTGAGCGCGAATGGTCGGCAAGGCAAGGCGATTGAACACTTCGCCAATGATGGCAGGCTCGTCCGGGGGGCGTCCGGTATAGGTTGACAGGTACAAAGGTGCTTCGCGATGGGTCACGGCCGTGACATGCATCACCGGAAAAGGCTCGGCGGGATTGTAATACCCGGTATGATCTCCGAACGGACCTTCGGGCGCTGTCTCGCTTGGCGAAACCCAGCCTTCAAGAACGATCTCGGCATCTGCTGGAACCAGCAGTGGGACGGATTTGGCTGGAACCAACCGTGGCCGGTTCTGGTTCAGGGCCCCGGCAAATGTCAGTTCAGACATCATTTCGGGCAGGGGCAGAGCCGCTGACAACAAGGTCGCGGGGTTTGCGCCCAGAACAATTGCGACCGGCGTCTTTTCGCCGTGCTGCGCCCAACTGCGATGATGAGCGGCCCCGCCGCGATGTGGCAACCAGCGCATGATCAGACGGTTCCGGTCCAGCACCTGAACGCGATAGACGCCGGCATTGTAGGTCTGTGCCGCGTCGGGGTCGCTGCCACGGGGCCGGGTGATGACAACAGGCCAGGTGATCAGAGGCCCCACGTCCTGGGGCCAGTGCGTCTGGATCGGCAGCGAAGAGAGATCAACATCGGCCCCGCGGTGGCAAACCTGCTGAACAACGGCGGTTTTGACCTGCTTCGGTCGCGTGGACAATGCGGCCTTCAGCATCGGCCACCGGGACAGCGCATCCCGCAACCCGTCCGGGGGCGTCGGGGCCCGAAGCGCGGCCAGAAATGCGCCAAAATCGTCCAGCCCTTCGGAAGAAACGCCCAGTCCGGCGGCGACGCGTTCCGAAGTTCCGAACAGGTTGACCACAACCGGTATGTCGCACTGCCCCGAGGGTACACCTGTCGGTGTGTCAAACTGCAACACCGGCCCATTGGCCTCTAACACAGCGAAGTGGACGGCGGTCATTTGATGGCACACGGAAACCGGGTCAGGGATGCGCCTGAACTGTCCTGTTTCCTGACACCATTTCAGAAAATGCCGAAGGCTGGGATATGGCGGCAGAGTTCGAATGGGTTTGCTCCGGCGGTGGTACTCACCCTCTAGCAGCGAAAGAGGCAGGTCGAATTGACAACCGTCAAGTCCCGGGCACCGGGGCGGCTTTAGGAAGGCCGCACCGGTTCACTTTGTTGAGACAGCAGGAGGTCTGTTTGTCCGATCCCCAAAACCAGATACCGCGATGCCCTGCCGCTCTGGCAGCGACCCTGCGGTTTGTTCCGCTTGCACCTTTGTCGCTGTCACTGACGGCGTTTTCCCGAAAGATAACCGGGAAACACCCGGACCTGCTCAACCGGCTCGGTGATTACAGCCGGGTCGCGTTTGTGCTCGATCCAACGGATCTGCCGGTTGTCCTTCTCCTCGAACCGAATGGTGGCACGCCAAGGATAAGGTTGAGTCGGGGGCGCGTGGTTGGGGCTGCGCGAATTTCCGGCCCACTGGCCGCGCTGCTGGGGCTGGTGCACGGCGCGTTTGACGGTGATGCCCTGTTCTTTTCACGCGATCTGGTGATCGAGGGCGACACAGCCGCGGCACTGGCGTTGCGCAACGCAATCGACGACGCAGAGCTGGATCTTGCGCACGAGGCCGCAACCCTTTCCGGCCCGCTTGCACGCCCACTGAAGCAGATCATCGCATTTGCAGAGCGTCGAACCGGTCTTTGCCTGACCCGACCCGAGGACGCTGTTTTATGGTAATGGAGATCGTTTGCCCGGCGGGAACGCCCACCGCCCTGCGTGCAGCTGTCAAGGCCGGGGCTCACACTGTTTACTGTGGTTTCAATGATGAAACCAATGCGCGCAACTTTCCGGGTCTCAACTTCGATCGCGCTGAAATGCGGGCGGGAATTGCCTTTGCCCACGATCACGGATCGAAGGTGTTGGTTGCAATCAATACCTTCCCGCAGGCGGGCAGCGAAGAGATCTGGAAACGGGCAGTAGCGGATGCCGAAGCCTGTGATGCGGATGCTGTAATTCTCGCCGATCTGGGTTTGCTGGACTACGCCGCGCGACACCACCCCGGATTACGCAGGCACCTGTCCGTGCAGGCCGCGGCGGCCAATGCTGACGTGATCAATTTCTATGCCGAAACCTTCGGTGTGAAACGGGTGGTCTTGCCACGCGTTTTGTCCGTGCCGGAAATTGCCGCGATCAACTCTGAAACCGACGTCGAAACCGAAGTCTTCGTGTTCGGCGGCCTTTGTGTCATGGCCGAGGGGCGATGCTCGCTGTCCTCTTATGCCACCGGGTTGTCTCCCAATATGAACGGTGTCTGCTCTCCTGCCAGCCATGTGCAGTATCAAGAAGAACAGGGCGCGTTGAACGCGCGCCTTGGCGGTTACCTAATCCACCGCGTCGAACCGGATGAGCCCGCTCCTTATCCGACATTGTGCAAAGGGTGCTTTTCCGCCGGTGAAAAAACCGGGCACCTGTTCGAGGATCCCGTCAGCCTGAACGCAGAACGGCTGATCCCGCAATTGCAAAAGGCAGGTGTGACAGCCTTGAAGATCGAAGGGCGCCAACGGTCCAAATCCTATGTTGCACAGGTCGTTCGGAATTTTCGCATCGCGGTCGATGCGCTGGAGTCAGGCCAGCCGATGCCGGAAGGAATGCTTGCGCGATTGTCCGAAGGTCAGGCCATGACGACCGGCGCGTACAAGAAGACGTGGAGATAATCCGATGGAACTGACAGTAGGCCCGAACCAGTTCTTCTGGCCCGCCGAAACCTGGGCTGCGTTTTACGATGATCTGGCCCGATCGCCCGTCGACCGCGTCGTGCTCGGAGAACTGGTCTGTTCCAAGCGCTTGCCATTTTATCAGGATCGTATCCCCGAGGCGATTTCCCGATTGGTCGAAGCGGGCAAAGAGGTTGCGCTGACAAGCCTGGCCCTGGTGACTCTGAAACGCGAGCGCAAACTCACGGCTGAGCTTGCAGAAATGGGCGTCATGGTCGAGATCAACGATCTGACCGCGTTGGCACATTTGCCCGGCACCTGCACGTTCACCGTTGGCCCGTTGGTGAATGTCTACAACGAAGGCACTTTGAAATGGTTGGCCGCTCGGGGTGCGCGCCGGGTTTGTTTTCCGCCGGAACTGCCCGTCGCTTCGGTCAAAACGCTTGCGCAAGTTGCCTCGGACTTGGGTGTCGCGATCGAAATATGGGGGCATGGCAGGTTGCCGCTGGCCATTTCCGGGCGCTGTTACCACGCGCGATTGCATGGGCGCAGCAAGGACAATTGCCAGTTTGCCTGCGAAGGCGATCCGGATGGGTTGGACGTTCTTACGGGTGACGGCAAGCCGTTCATGGCAATGAACGGGGTGCAGACCCTGTCAGACAGCTATGCCTGTACGGACCATCAGATCGACCTGCTGAAACAGGTTGGCATCTCGGCATTGCGCCTGTCACCGCAATCTGGCGGCTTCCATCAACTGTGCGAACTGTATCGAAAGCGTATCGACGGCGATCTTCCCCAGGGCGAACTGGAGCGCGCCCTGCGTGGTGCTGATCCTGATATTCGGTTGAGCGACGGATTTCTGACGGGGTCCTGTGGTGCAGAATGGTCCGGTGCTTCAAAGGCGGCTTCGATCTCCGTTTGACCGCCACATTGGCACGACTTCCGTCGCGCTTGACGCGAATGAAACAGCCTATGCTTTGAACCCGTGGGATGAGTCCGGGTCTGCCTTGGTTTCTTCTTCCTGAACCCAAGTTTCGGCCTGCAAAACCCCGGGTTGCCCGGTGCCGATAATCCCCACGACCTGCACATCGCCGGTGTCGGTGGGCGCGGCCACCTGAACACGCCGGATCAATGCGAAAAGGGCGACCGCAATACCGATAGCCGCCAGAAGAAACTGAAGACCGCGCCCGCCGAACAAAGAGATAGAGTTCGGTCCCAGCATGGTTCCCACCAGCAGGCCGACATTCAGTAGCAGCACCATCGTGCCACTGGCCGGAACGATCTGAGACAGCTTGAGTTGATCATTGGCATGCGCCGTCAGGATCGAATACGCAGGGTACAGCCCGATTGCGATCAGTACAAAACCATAGACGATATGAGACGGTGATGTATCGATGGTCATCCAAAGACTGGACAGGGTCGTTATAACGCCCAGCCCAATGACCACATAGCGTCTGTCCGTGTGATCAGACAGCCAGCCGATCGGGTATTGTACCACCGCACCGGCGATCAACGCCGCCACCAGCGCCCCTGACGCCTGCGCCGTCGTAAAGCCGTTTTGCAACGCATAAAGCGGCAACGAGATGTAGGACGCTGCGACACCGATGCTGACCAGAACGATGCCGATGACTGCGATGGGCGAAACCTTGTAAAGCACGGGAACCGACATGCGTTCTGGTGCGGCATATTCCGGTGCCCTGTTGCCCGACAGAAGAAGCGGCACGATCGAAAGCGAAATCAGGATGGAAACAAGGCCGAACAGTAGGTTTCCGGTGGGGTCGGGGAAACCGACCATGGCCGTTCCGAGGGCTGGGCCGGCAAGCTGAATAATGAAATACAGCGACAGAACCTGAGCACGCATGCTGTTTTCGCTTTTTGCGTTCAGCCAGCTTTCGGTGATGACGTAAAGCCCTGGATAGCAAAACCCTCCCAGCAAGCGCATCACGCTCCAGCTGATCGCGTCGCTGGTCAGCAGATGCACAATGGCCGCAATTGAAACCAGCGAGGCGAGGGCCGAAAATGCCCGAATATGCCCGACATTTTCGACCAGCCTTGGGGCAAGCGCCGTCCCCGCAAGCGCGCCCAAGGGATAGCTTGCCTGCATGACGGAAATCGTGAAGTCACTAAAGCCCAGGCTGGCCCCCCGGATCGTCAGCAACGTCGCCAACAGACCGTTGGCAACCATTAGCATGAACATCCCCAGGAACAGCGCCCAGTTTTCATTTAACGCGCGTATCATAGCCAACGGCTACTCATGCGGGGCAGGCCTGTATACAACTCCTACGACATCGAAATGTCGTTTGATGGAACTTCTCCGTTGCAGGCTGATATGTCGGATTCAATCGTCTTGGGACCCATTGCAACTGGGTTTTGGACTAAGCTGATTGGCATCTGCGACCGCAAGAAACGCGGCTGAGCTACACGTCGCCTTGCATGATCAGGGCATAGATATCGGGATCCGTCACACCTTCGGATCCGATAGTCAAAACACGAGACTGCGCCGTCAAACCAAGCTTCTGGAAAAGCTTCTGGTTGTTTGCCGCTTCAATCAATGCAGCCAATCCGGCAACGCCGCTCTCTCCGGCTTCGATCACCGGATCTGCGCCTTGCGGACGCGCCAGGCGGCGGACGGTTGGCGGTATCAGCTCATCGCCGATTGTCAGAAAGTCCGAGGCTTCACTGCGCAAAATCTCCCATGCCATCGGAGACGGTACACCGCAGGACAAACCCGCCATAATGGTCTCTTCATCGATTTCTACAGACGCGGCTTGCCCCTGCCTTGCGCTTTCGAACAAACACGCGGCCAGATGCGGTTCCACAACCACGACGCGCGGAGAGGCATCACCCCAGGCCTGACGCAATGCTGCCGCAACTGCCGCGGCAAGCCCTCCGACTCCTCCTTGCAGAAAGACATGCGTCGGCGCCGCGTCCATTGCATTCACGACTTCTTTGACCATGACGCCGTAGCCCGACATCACGTCGCGCGGCGGGTCGGTGTAACCTGGCCAGGATGTGTCCGAAACCACGAACCAGCCATTCTCTTCGGCTTCCCGCCGACATTGATCCACCGAGGCGTCATAGTCACCATCGATGCGCATGACATCAGCCCCCAGATCACGCATGGCCTGCGCGCGGCCTTCACTGACTTCGGCGTGAATGTAGATCCGGCAAGGCGCGCCGAACCGTTTGCACCCCCACGCGAGGGACCGACCATGGTTGCCATCGGTCGCCGAAACAAGCGTGATCCCGGCAACTTCATCAGCGCAGCGGCCAGTGCGGATATCTTCCAAAGACACATCCTGGCCCGTCCGGCGTGATATTTCACGTTGCAGAACACGCAACGCGGCAAATGCACCCCCCAATGCCTTGAAACTGCCAAGCCCAAACCGGGGACCTTCATCCTTGTAGTGGACCTCCGCGACGCCAATCTCGGCTGCCAACGCGGGCAAAGAATGCAGAGGCGTGGGCGCATACCCCTCCCATTGGGTGATTTCCTTAGCCGCGCGATCGAAATCCTGTTTTGTCAATACGGTTTCGGCAGCGGCGCCAAAACCCGGCCTGCCTGCCTGATGAGCGATGATTTCTGTCATGGTCATGTGTCCTGTCAGGGGTTCAGCGGCAGGCGCTGCCGCACCAGCTCTGCCCAGAATTTTGCGCCCAGCGGGAGCAGTTCGTCGTTGAAATCGTAATCAGCCGAGTGCAGCGGACGACCATTTGATCCTTCGGTCCCGTTGCCAATAAGCAGGAAACACCCGGGCACGACGGCAGCAAACTCAGCGAAATCTTCCGAAAAAGACATGGCAGAGCGGTCTCCGTCCACTTCAAGGCCAATGGCTGCTGCCGCTGAAATGACGTGCGATGCGGCATCGCGATCGTTGTTTGCCTCGATGAACTCTGTGCGGAAATCCACAGTCACTTCGACGCCATGGCTTTCGGCCACACCGGCTGCGATCTGGCGCATATTGCGCTCTATCAACGTACGGTCTTCCGGTGACATGGCCCGCGCGTCACCTTTCAGAACCGTGTACCCCGGAAGCACATTTCGCTGCCCGTCGGTGATGAACTCGGTTACTGACACAACCGCGCCGGATGAAGGTGCAAGCTTGCGTGAAACTATGGTTTGCAGGGCCAATACCAGTTCCGCCGCAGGCGTGATCGTTTCGCGCCCGACATGGGGCATCGAGGCATGACCGCCCTGACCGGTAATCGTGATCTCGAACAGGCTTTCACTGCAACAGATCACTCCGGCACGGGTTGAAACCCGGCCAACAGGCTCACCGGGCAGATTGTGTGCGCCGTAAACCTCTTGAATCGGGAAGGTCCGCAAAACGCCCTCATCGATCATCGCCCTTGCCCCAAGCCCATGCTCTTCATTGGGCTGAAACAGGAAGACAACCGTGCCGTCAAACGCCGGATCTTTGGCCAGCAATTCGGCGGCCCCAAGCAGCATCACCGTGTGGCCATCATGTCCACAGGCATGCATGACACCTTCGTTCTGCGACTTGTGGGCAAACGTATTGACCTCGGTGATCGGCAGCGCGTCGAAATCCGCGCGCAGCCCGATGGCATGGTTGCCGTTGCCCGACTTCAAGACACCCACAACGCCGACACCTTCGTATACCTCGATGCCCAAGCTTCGCAGATGCCCGGCAATCCGTGCTTTGGTCCAGTTTTCCTGAAATCCAAGCTCGGGGTTGCGATGAAACTCATGGCGCAACGCAGGCAGGCTTTCTGTCAATGCGGTCACGGCGACTCTTTCCCTTCGATGCATTGTGAACGTGGTCGAAACAATTTTATTGCAACTGACCTGAAAAAAGGGCTCTAGTTTGATGCATATCATGCAAGTTTCTTTCACATGACACAATTAGACGAGTTCGACCGCGCGATCCTGCGGATCCTGCAGAAAGACAACAAAACCACGCAGCACAAGATTGGCGAGGCCGTAAACCTGTCTGCACCCTCTGTGCAGCGCCGTATCCGCCGGATGGAGGCCGAGGGCGTGATCCGCGCCAATGTCGCCATTGTTGATCCGGCAGCCGTTGGTCTTCAGCTTACCATCTTTGTCGAACTTGAACTGGTCAGCGAAACCCCTGACGAGATTGATGCCGTCAAGAAAACCTTGCTGAATGCTCCGGAAGTCCAGCAATGCTTTTATGTGACCGGAGAGGTAGATTTCATGGTTGTCGTGGTCGTCGAAAGCATGGCGGTTTACGAAGATTTCACCCGCCGGATGTTCTTTGAAAACGGAAATATTCGAAAGTTCAAAACCTTCGTTTCAATGGATACCATCAAATCCGGCAGCGCTTTGGGTTTCTGACCGGCACATGGTGCAACGACAGACCCGTCCAGACATTCCCGCGCAGGCTTGAACCATTCGGTTGGATTGACAGGACTGCAAAGGCAAGTCCCGTCAAAGGGTTTCAACGCAATTGTTCTACAGTGTTTTCAACTACATTCCGTTGCGCGGAATGACATGCGAATTCTCTTCTTCAAAGATCAGCTCCTCCCCCGACCATGCCTTCAGGCGCGAGATCAAATGAAACTCGGTGGCCGTTGCTCGTTGTTCGGAATAGGTCCAGATCCTGGCTGACCAGCCTTCACGGTCGAAACCGGCGGTCTGCTCCATCGTGGCAACACCCGAAAGCGGGTCGCCCGGACGGATTGTATATCTCCGATCTGACACGTCGCTGAGCACCGTCCCTATATCGTCGAGACGGAAATCACCCACCGGCCCGAAGACGCCTCCGTCAAGGAAAAACCTGTGAGTTACCTCGCCATTCGTCAGGTCCGTGTGGACCGAGCGCTCCATCGAGCCCGATCTCACTTTGGTCTTTCTGGGCCGGGCACCGGACGCTATCGGTTCGGGCAGCGGGCGTGGTTCTGTTGTTTCAATGCCCTGGTTGCGGATGGGAAGAGACAGGTACGAGCGACCCGGCCTTATCGAAAGCGTTACAGGTTCGGGGGTGGGCCAAAGAACAGGCCAATAAGCCGAAGCAATCTGCAAAACGATGCGATGACCTGACAGAACCCGATATCCTGTTCCATACATCGGGACGGTTACTGCCATCTCCTCTCCGGGTGTGATCGGTGTGGGTTCTGTATCGCTGAGCCGGTGGTTGAGGTTGCAGAATCCCCGTGCAATCAGCGTCTGCGCACCGTTCGGGGCTTCGTCCACCAGCAATGCAACGACAAAGCCCTGAGCCTGATCTGCTGAAACCTTCAGATCGACGGACGGTTGCCCCAAAATATCAAGTGCGTCTTCAAGTGGTGCCGCTTTGAACTGCAATGCGCCTGCGGCGTCGATCCGGCAGTCTGCCGCCATGTCGCCGGGTATGGCGAAAGAGCACATATCACCTGCGGCTGCCCCAAAGCTTTGCGGCGAGCAAATCGCAAGCTCTGCTCCGGAAACGGGGTCTGCCTCAAGCGTCAGCTCATTCAGCCACAGGGACGTATTGGTGATATTCGGTGACGGCCAGCTCGGCTCTTCGACCCAGCGCCCCGTGCGTTCCAGATGCGTTCCGGTCGGCGCTGTGCTGTCTTGAAGGAAAAACCGCAAGGGCGGTTCGTCCATCAACCCTGTGTCTTTTCCCTTCAGCCAGTGATCCCAGAACCGGATGACCTCTCCGACGAAATCAGCCTTGGGGCCGGGCACCCCTTCATGCGGGTAAAGATGCGCCCATGGCCCCATCAGGATCTTGACCGGTCCGCTGAGGTGTTCGGCGATGCGGAATGGCGTATCCCGGTACAGATCCATCCAACCGCCGAAAAAGTAGACCGGCACATCCACGTCGGCATAATTCGCGCAGATCGAACCGCGCCGCCACATCTCGTCATGGGTCTGGTGCTCCAGCCACATGGCCGGCCAGAACTCAGCGCCTTCCAACCGCTCGCGCCACATGTCAAGCCAGCGGTCCGCGCCGACAATCTCTGGGTCTGGTGGCATGGCGTTGTACAGCTGCATGATCGAGCCCCACCAGAAATTGTCGTTGGCCAGACATCCGCCGTAAAAGTGAATGTCCTCGCGCCACCGGTCGTCTGTGCCCATAACCGGGGCTATCGCCTTCAACGCCGGAGGACGTGTCGCCGCCACCTGAAACGCGTTATATGCCCCCCAGCTTTTGCCGAACATTCCGACATTTCCATCGCACCAGTCCTGATCGGCAATCCACTGGATGACGTCGTGACCGTCCTGAATTTCCTGATGCGAATACTCGTCTTCGGAGACGCCGTCACTGTCACCGTAACCCCGGATATCAACGCGGATTGATGCATAGCCGGCGTCCGCAAAATGCGGGTGCATGCTTTCATCCCGCATCCGTGTTCTGTCCCGACGACGATAGGGGATGTATTCCAGGATGCAGGGCACAGGGACGATTTTCGTGTTTTCCGGCAGCCACAGGCGCGCCGCGAGTTTCGTGCCGTCAGGTAGCGGTATCCAAACAGTCTCGATGACCTCAATATTGCTCATGTCCGGTCCTTTTCGTTCGGGCGCAAAAGTGGTTTCATGCCGTACAGGTAATCGGTGGTACGTGTTCAAAGCGCTTTCTCTGACGGCGTCACCACCGAAGGCCAAGCCGCAGCGCATCATAGACTGCTGCGTGTATGTTGCGCGAGGAAACGGCGTCTCCGATTCGATACAGATCAAAGTCAGCCTTCGGGTTCACCAGCAGAAACACGTCACCCGAATTCGCGACAAGAGCGTCGTGATCCACAGCGCCAAGATTTCGCGAAAGCGGCTTGAGTTCGAAATAGAGATCGTCCAGAGGCAAGGTGCCCTGATTGACGATCACCTGATCATACATGCGCTTTTCAACAAGATCCGAGTAATCCGTTCCAATGGCGGCTTCCAGTTGATTGCCTGAGCGTACCAACGATTTCAGCGTCCGGGTTACGGTGAACAGCGCTCCCGTTTTTTGCAGCGCACGCATATATGGCACCAGATTCATGCCCATGATTTCAGGCGCAAAGCTGCGGTCGCGGGTCATGATCTCAACCCGCGAACCGGACTCGGCGATGATTTCGGCCGCCATAAGGGCCGGGTGGTCGCCCGCATCATCGTAGATCAGCACGTTTTCGCCCGGGTGCACGTCTCCGGACAGGATGTCCCACGCCGAAACCGCCAGATCGTTGCCGGTTTCCAATATCGTCGTCTCGGGCAACCCTCCGGTCGCGATAACCACAATATCGGGCGAAAATGCTTTTAGGTCACCCGCGTCTGCAAACGTGTTGAATTGGAACCTGACATCGCGTGCAGCGCATTGCGCCATGCGCCAGTCGATGATCCCGATCATCTCGGCCCGGCGTCGGGACTGCGCGGCCAGACGAACCTGACCGCCGGGTTCAGAGGCCGCTTCCAGAACGGTAACGTCATGACCGCGTTCTGCCGCAACCCGTGCCGCTTCGAGCCCTCCGGGCCCTGCGCCGACGATGACCGCCCGGCGGCGGGACTTGGCCGCGGTGATCACGTGCGGCATCGACAATTCGCGCCCGGTAGCAGGGTTATGAATGCAAAGGGCTTCACCGGCCTGATAAATCCGGTCCAGGCAGTAGGTTGCGCCGACGCAGGGGCGGATGTCATCTTCCCGACCGGCCTGAATTTTGGACACTATCATCGGGTCGGCCATGTGTGCGCGGGTCATGCCGACCATATCCAGCAACCCGGACGCCACTGCATGTCGTGCGGTTGCCACATCGGGAATGCGTGATGCATGGAAGGTCGGCATCCCGATTTCGGCTCGTACGCGCCCGGCAAAATCCAGATGTGGTGCGCTTTTCATGCCCTGCACCGGGATCACATCCGTCATGGCAGGGTCTGTATGAATACGGCCGCGAATGACGTTCAGGAAATCGACCTGACCGCTGTCGCGCAGCCTTCGGGCGATTTCCAGCCCGTCTTCTTCGGTGATTCCGCCTTTTTCAACCTCATCTGCTGTGTAGCGGACGCCAACGATGAAATCCGTCCCGACACGGTCGCGGATCGCATCCAGAACCATGAAGCCGAACCGCAACCGATTGTCGAGACTGCCGCCATAGGGCGCGTCCATCGTATTGGTGAGCGGTGACCAGAACTGATCGATCAGGTGGCCATAGGCTTGCAATTCGATTCCGTCGAGACCTGCGGCCTTCATACGTTCGGCTGCATCGGCATAATCGCTCACGATCCGCTCAATATCATGGTCTTCCATCTTCTTCGCAAAAGCCCGGTGGGCCGGTTCACGATAATGCGACGAAGAGACGGAGGGCAGCCAATCGCCCTTGTTCCAACCCGTGCGTCGCCCCAGATGGGTCAATTGGATCATCACTGCGCAACCATGAGCATGGCAGGCATCCGTCAATTCAGCCATCCAGCGTACGACCTCGTCCTTGTAGGCAAGGATGTTGTTGAATACCGGCGGGCTGTCGCGGCTGACGGTGGCAGACCCAGCTGTCATGGTCATGGCAACACCAGCTTTCGCACGTATCTCATGATAGGCGCGATAACGCTCCTTGGGCATGCCGTCTTCGGGGTAGGCAGGTTCATGACTGGTCGTCATGATCCTGTTCTTCAGCGTCAGATGTTTCAGCTGATACGGTTGCAGCAACACATCGCGGATCATGACCACCCGTCCTTTTTCAAAACCAATGACATCAGTTGACCAACCTCGCTGTCCCGTAGCGGCAATGCAAAAAGTACTGTGGTGGCAGTGTCGGGTGGCATATGGCGCTCCGAGTTTAAGGCGAGCGGTGGAACTCTGTGCCGATTGAAAACAGACTGGGAATTCTCCGTCAAACTCCTTGTCATCCAACACCGGGATGTTTCATCCAGATCGTTGGCGGATGACTGCAAGACAGGACAGAAAGAACCCCGGTGAAAACGACCTGTCTGCAGGTCGCTGACCGACTGGCTCACCACGCACTACAACACCTGGGGAAGAAGAGCGACAAAGAGGTTCGGTCACTTGTCGAACCTCCAAACCGCACGAAATATTTGATCAACCAACATAAGTGCGCTGTCGGGTTGAATGATCCCGCACGGCAGGTTGGCGTTTATTCGATGATTGATTGTCCGGGGTGGCAGTTGGCATCGTTTCACTCTATCGCCCAGCTGGAAGATACCTTTCGTGACAGGAGACAGCAGTCGTGACCATCACTCGCATCGAAACCGGCCAGCGCATGAGCCGCATCGTCAAACATAACGGAACCGCCTATCTGTGCGGACAGGTTTCGGATGCCGCAACGGTTGCGGATCAAACCCGTGACATCCTTGCCAAGGTCGAGGACCTTCTGGCCAAGGCCGGCAGTGACAAGACGCGCATCCTGCAATGTGTGATCTGGTTGTCGGACATGGCCGATTTTGCCGAAATGAACGCGGTCTGGGATGCCTGGGTGCCAGAGGGCCACGCCCCGGCCCGTGCCTGTGGCGAGGCGAAACTGGCCCGTGATGTTCTGAAGGTCGAAATGATCGTTACCGCAGCCTGCGATTGATCCGACCGGCCTCGCGTCGTGCGCTGCTTCCAGGCGGGCGGGTTTGGGCTTGGAAAACAAGACGCCCTGAGCACGTTCTTACTGCACCTGAGAATGCACCTTTTCCAATGTTTCCAGAAACAACTTGGCCACGCGTGTTGGCGCAGGTTGTTTCCTGGCTACGGCCGCGAAACGGGTTCTGTATTTGATTTCCCGCGGTAAAACCTGCTTCATAATCCCCTGTTCGACAAATTCCTGCGCCAGATGGTCCGGAAGAAACCCAAGGTAGCGGCCTGAAAGTATCAGGATAACCAGTGCCTGCTCGTTTTGCACCTTGGCGGCACGTCGAAACCCCAGTTGTTGACCAACGATGAGGTTCGGAGAGTTTACGTTCAAGCCGGCGTAGTTGAACTTGCGAAGATCACTCAAATGCAACTCCGGATCTGGGCGATCAAACAGGGGGTGTTCCTGCCCACAGTACAAGAACATGTTTTCCCCGTAGAGCGGTGTGTAGTCCAGGCTTGCCGATGGTCTGTGCAACGCGATGATGCCGACATCCAGATGCCCGCTGATGACCATTGTTTCGATCACGTTGGGAGGTTCCAGCGACAGTTCAATGTGAACCGCCGGTGCGGCCTCATTGAACTTGTGAATGGTGCGGGCAAGTTGGGCCTCAGGGTTGGTCGTACATTGATCAAACAGAGCCACGCGGATACTGCCGGCCAATTGCTGTTTGACTTCGTTGACTTCGGTTCTGAACTGCGCCACGGAAATAAGTAGGTCTTCTGCCGCCGCCAGCACCTTCTCGCCGTCTTCCGTCAGTGAAAATCCTGACGGTCCCCGGTTGCACAGCTTCAGGCCAAGCCTCAGTTCCAGGTCAGACAAGTGTTTCGAGATCGTCGATTTTCCGATGTTCAGCTCGATCTCGGCGGCAGTAATTCCACCACTTTCCGCGACGGTTTTAAAAACGCGCAGAAGACGGATGTCGGTGTCCCCGATCCGGGTATCAAGTTTGTTCTGTTTCATATCGTATGTTTGATATTTGTGAAACCTTTCGCGCAAATATTAACAACGACGAAACCATGTTGGCAAGTTAGCTTCGTGTCGCCGAGGTAGAATCGGACTGGCCTATCTCTCCCCGGGTCAGCGCGCACCTCGAAACACGACAAATGGGAGGAAATCCATGTCATTTATCAAGAAGCTAGGCACCATCAGTGCAGCCGTATCCGTTGCCGCACTGATGGTCGCAGGCGCGGCTGACGCGAAGAACTTCAAAATCGCAGTTGGCGACAGCGGGGGTTCCAGCCAAGAAGCAACGGGACTGGGCTTCAAAGCTGCCCTTGAAGAGCTATCGGGTGGCAATCATACGGCAACTCTTTTCCTGAACGGTCAGCTCGGATCCGAGCAGGATACCGTCAACGACGCGGCCATTGGCACGCTCGATATGTCGCTGCTGGCGATCAACAACATTACCCCGTTCTCGCCGACTGTTGGCGTGTTCACCCTGCCTTACGTGATCCTCAGCCTTGAGGACGCCGAAAAGCTGACCCAGGGCCCAATCGGTCAGGAACTGACTGAGAACACAATCAACGACGCCGGTGTTCGCATCATCGCTTGGACTTACACAGGTTTCCGCGTTCTCACCAACTCAAAAAAGCCGGTCAAGTCGGTTGCCGATCTGGAAGGCCTCGTGATCCGCGTTCCCAAGAACGAGATCATGATCGACACGTATAAGTCTTGGGGTATCAGCCCGACGCCGATGGCATGGTCGGAAACTTTCGCCGGACTGCAGACCAAAGTTGTTGACGGTCAGGACAACCCTTACACCACCATCAACGCGATGAAGTTCTACGAAGTTCAGAAGTATGTGACGAACATCCGATACATCTTCTCGATCGAACCGCTCATCATTTCCGAGCAGGTATTCCAGGAACTGTCCGCCGAAGATCAGGCGATCATTCTTGAAGCCGGTAAAGCCGCGACACAGGCGTCTGCCGACTTCTTGCGCGAGAAGGAAGCTGAGATCAAAGAGATCCTGATCGAAAAAGGCATGGAAATAGTCGACCCTGAGAACGACGAGGCCGAATTCATCGAACTGGCAACCACCGCCGTGTGGCCGAAGTTTTATGAAAGCATCGGTGGCGTCGAAAAGCTCAACGCTGTGCTGGCTGAAATCGGCCGCGAGCCGGTTTCGCAATAAGCAAGGACCAAAAGGTCAATGAAATGGGGGGTGCCTGACGGTGCCCTCCTACAAAAAGGGAGGGTCAGATGTCGAAATTTTGGGGATTTGTAGACAACATCGAAAGCTATATCTGTCGCACGTTGTTGGCGATATTCGTTTGTCTGTTGTTTCTTCAGGTTATCGTGAGAACGCTATTTGCGTTCTCGTTTTCCTGGGTCGAAGAACTGTCGATCTACATGTTCGTCTGGTTTGTCTTCTTTGGCGCCAGCTACGCGGCAAAGATGGGCGCCCATAACCGGGTGACGTTTCAGTTCAAGTTCCTGTCGCCCCGCGCGATCAAATACATCGAGGCATTCGCGGATCTCTTCTGGATCTTCTTCAATGTCGTTTTCGTCTATCTGGCGATTGATTTCATCTTCAACAAGATGAATCGATTTCAGTCGTCGCAGACCCTCGGGTTCCACCTGAGCTGGGTCTATATCGTCTTGCCTATCGCATTCACCCTTATGACCATCCGCGTGATCCAGGTGAACTACCGAAAACTCGTGCTGGATGAAGAGATAGTCGATCCGGATTCGATTGATCTAGATGCTGTCAAAGCCGAGGCCGAAAGCCATAGCCACACCACTTCCAGCTCTGAGGGAGAAAAGTAATGGGCGCTGAAATTATCCCACTGCTGTTCGGCGGATTTCTCTTTCTGCTGTTCATCGGTGCTCCGATCACCGTGGCGCTTGGCGTCTCAACCTTGATCACCTTTCTTTACTTGGGTGAAAACCCGATCAAATTCGTACAGATCGCCTTTACCTCGGTTGGGTCCTTCCCGCTGATGGCGTTACCCGCTTTCATTCTGGCTGGTGCTTTGATGGAGGCCTCGGGGCTGTCGCGACGGCTTATCAATGTCGCCGAAAGCTTCGCGGGTCCGTTCACAGGCGGCATGTCGGCTGCAACCGTCATGGCTTGCCTGTTCTTCGGTGCTATCTCTGGTTCTGGCCCGGCAACGACTGCCGCCGTTGGCATGCTGATGATCCCGGCCATGATCGATCGCGGTTATTCGAAGGGTTTTGCATCGGCCATAACTGCCTCGTCAGGTGGTCTGGGCATCGTTATCCCACCGTCGATCCCGCTGATCATTTTTGGCATCGCTGCATTGGGCATGCCGCCCCCACCTGAAGCTGTAGAAGAATTCGGCCAGTTCCAGACCGTTTCGATTCCGAAGCTCTTTATCGCTGGATTTATGCCCGCCTTCCTGATCGCAGGCAGCCTGCTGCTGATGAACTACATTCTAGCGAAAAAGAACAACTACACCGGCAGTACGGATGGCTGGTCTGCACGCCTTATGTGGTGCGAGATGTATCGCGGCTTCTGGGCGCTGATGGCACCGGTGGTGATCCTTGGTGGCATCTATTCAGGCTACTTCACACCGACAGAAGCGGCCATTGTTGCGATCTTCTACACGCTGATCGTGGGCGCGTTCATCTATCGCGAGCTGTCGTGGAGCAGTCTGTTCGGTGCATTGGAAACCACCACTTGGCTGACCGGTCGGGTTCTTCTGATCATGTTCACGGCAACAGTATTCGGGCGTCTATTGGTTGAAAACCAGGTGCCGGCTGTGATCGCGCAGGGTATGTTGTCTTTTACTGACAACATCTATGTGATCTGGACACTTGTGATCCTGTTCCTGCTGTTCGTCGGCATGTTCATGGAGACACTTGCAACCATCCTGATCCTGGTTCCGGTGATGCTGCCCGTAGCTTATAGCGTGGGCATAGATCCGATCCACTTTGGTGTGGTTATGGTCTGTACGCTGGGCATCGGGTTCCAGACACCACCGCTGGGTGAAAACCTGTTCATCGCGTCGGGGATATCGAAGATCTCGATTGAAGAGATTTCGTTACGCGCCCTGCCGTTCGCCTTCATCAACACGATTGCGATCTTCATCATTGCGTTCTTCCCCGAGATCTCGCTCTGGCTGCCGCGCGTGTTCGGTTACTAGGCGCGAATGAACGGAAAAGGGAACTGAAACCATGAAACAAACAATTACGCAGATCCTTTTCGCGACAGATCTGTCGCGAAATTCCACCTATGCCCTAAAGCACGCGGCCAGCTTGGCCGCGTCAACAGGGGCAAAATTACATGTTCTGCACGTCTCCGAGCCCCTCAGCGACGACGCGCTGATAACTCTTCGCATGTTCATGCAAGATACAGGCTCGCGCAATGAAGCTCTGAAAGCGCGTCATGACCACGTCAAGGCGGTGCTGACCGAGCGGCAAAAGGCATTCTGGGCTGCATTACCCGAAGCTGATCGCGGTATCCAGGATCAGATCGAAACGATCGAAATCATCGACGGACACCCCGCCGAAGTGATTCTGCGACGCGCACATCAGCTCAATTGCGACCTGATCGTTTTGGGCGCCCACGATCACGGATTCTCGCACACGTTCCTTGGCACAGTCGCCAAGCGTGTGCTTCGCCGTGCAGATATCCCCACGCTCGTCGTTCCATACCGGGACGACGAAACATCCAATTGAAAAACCACGAAAGACAAGACCATGAGCAATACCCTCACTGCGCAGGACCTGGCAGACACGTTCGACGCGTTCAACCGTCACGACATCGAAGGTGTGATGACCCATTTCGCCAATGACTGCGTGTTCTACACCGTGGCTGGTGACGAGAAATACGGCAACAAAGTCGAAGGTTCTGAAGCTATCGCCGCTGCCTTCTCAGGCGTCTGGGCAGGCATGAAGGACGCACACTGGGATCACCACAGTCATTTTGTCCACGGCGATCGCGCCGTGTCCGAGTGGACCTTTTCGGGAACCGATGCCGACGGTATGCGGGTCGAAGCTGAAGGCGCAGACCTGTTTACCGTGCGTGACGGGAAGATCGTCGTAAAACAGGCGCTTCGCAAGACACGCCCAATGTTCAAAGCCTGATCCGCCGCCTTGCGCGCAGCCTCGGAGAAAAACAAGAATGGTGGACCACAGCATCCCGCGTCACTGGCCCAAAGCCAGCTATGATCCAAAGTATGACCCCATCATGGATGCGGGTCCGGGTCACAATCGCGACCATGCGCCAACATATTGGATAGGAACAGCCGGAACACCTCCGGCTGATGACGGACCGATCTCCAGTGATCTGGATGCGGATGTCGTGGTGATCGGGTCGGGATATACCGGCCTGTCCACTGCCATTCACCTTGCCAAGGAACACGGTATCCAAGCGGTTGTTCTTGAAGCAAATACCGTGGCCTGGGGATGCTCGACCCGCAATGGCGGGCAGGCCCAGATCTCATCCGGGCGGCTGAAACGGTCGCAATGGATTCAGCGCTGGGGCACAGATGTGGCCAAAGGCATGCATGCCGAAGTCACTGAAGCTTTCGAGTTGTTCAACGATCTGATCTCGTCGGATGAAATCGATTGTGATCCACAGCCGGGCGGCCACTACTACATCGCACATCGTGAAAAAGTCATGTCGTCGCTCAAGAAAGAGAGCAAATTGCTGAACGATGTGTTCGGCTATGGTTCGCGTATCCTGTCCCGAGATGAGCTGCATGAAAAACATGTGCGGGACATGGAGGCCGCAGGCGCGATGTGGGAACCAGACGGAACCTGCATCCACGCCGGCAAGCTGGCCTTCGGTTATGTCAACATGGCGCGCAGGCTGGGCGTGAAAATCCACACCGGCAGCCCGGTCATGGGATGGCAGACCAAAGGCGGAGTACATCACTTGCGTACACCGGGTGGTATTGTGCGCGCGAAATCCGTTGCCTTAGCAACGGCGGGCTATACTCCGCCGGGTCTCAACAACCGCACCAGGCACCGCCTGATGCCAATCCTGTCAAACTCGATGGTGACACGACCTCTGACACAGGCCGAGCTGGATGAATGCGGTATCCAGACCAAATCCCCCCTGACGGACACCCGAACGCTGCGCCACTATTACCGCCTTTTGCCGGACAATCGGATGCAGATCGGCAGCCGCAGCGCGGTGACAGGGCGTGATGCCGAGAACGGCAAACATCTGGACATGCTGAAGAAGGGACTTGCCCGCAAGTTCCCGGCGCTAAAGGATATCAACCTCGACTATTCCTGGTGGGGCTGGGTTGATGTCAGCCACGATATGATGCCGCGCATTTTCCGGCCGGATCCTGAGCAGAGCGTGTTCTACGCCATGGGTTACGGCGGCAATGGCGTGATGTACTCGGCCCAGGCCGGACGACGCATGGCGCAGCTGGTTGCAGGCAAGAAGGACAAGGCATTTGAGCTGCCGATCTTCACGTCCCCTTTGCCGAGCCACGGCATCCTGACGCCGTTTCGCCGTCTGGGACAACGCATGGCGTATGTCGGCTACTACCTCAAAGACGAAATACTGTAACTCACAGGGGCTTCAGCGTCCTGAAAAGATAAGGAATCACCCACATGAAGATGACGACGGAAGAGGCGTTTGTTAAGGTTCTGCAGATGCACGGGATTGAGCATGCGTTTGGGA